>NZ_VSRN01000001.1:2430000-2627500 GCF_008369915.1 Dyadobacter sp. UC 10
GGACTTATCCTGAGCAGGTCGACGGAAAAGAGTGCGACCCCAACGTGTCGGCCTATAAAGTGTATTACGCCAGGTATGAGGACGAAACACCGGCTTTGATCGCAACGGTAACCATCCCGCCTGCCCCGCTGGCCACTACTTACGACCATGCAGGGCTCACTTCTTTTGCAGGATGCTATTATGTCACGGCAGTCAACAGGTTCGGGGCCGAAAGTGCCCCCAGCAACATTGTATGCAAAGACAACTGTCCGATGTATGTGCTGCCAAACGTCTTTACGCCCAACGGGGACTCTAAAAACGATATCTTCCAGCCTTACGAATGCCCCGCTTTTGTGCAGTCCCTCGAATTCAAGGCATTCAACAGATGGGGCGCCAAAGTCTTCTCCACCAATGATGTCAATATCAACTGGAACGGAAAAACGAATGCTGGAAAGGACCTGGCAGCAGGACAGTACTATTACGAGGCTACCGTATACTTCGAATCTTCAAAAAAACAAAGCACACCTACCACAATCAAAGGGTGGGTCCAGATTATCAGGTAGGAATTCATAAATATCAGGTTTAAGAGGGTGAGTTTGGTTAAAGAAGTAGTTTTATAAGTGTGCATAAACACATATATTCGCTTCGGAGGGTACACATTTTTGTTTTAAATTTTCGTTCATTAAAACAATGGAGGGATTATTTAACAGTACCTGACAACCTCTATCCAATTAGCTTGATTCTGATATCTATGCGCTCTTCTCTACGAATACTATTATATACTTTTTCGGTTTGTTTGCTGTTGACCGGTTTTGATGCCACGGCAACGCACATCCGGGCCGGTGAGATTACCGCCAGAAGGATTTCAGGCCTTACCTATGAGCTAAAACTCACCGCGTATTTCGATATTCAAAACGGCCCAGGTGCTGCAGAGGCGCAGAACTCCATATTTTTTACGATCGGGAATGTACGATCTACCGGCACACCTGTGATCCTGGAAGCCCCTCGCTCAGAACGTGTGCCTCCAGAAATCGGTAACAGCACTACCCGCAACACGTACATTATCAACTATACATTCCCCACTGCGGCAGCTTACCGGATATCATTTGAAGAGGATAACCGGAATAACGGGATTCTTAACATCGGCCCGCCTCCCACACAAAGTCTCAACTTTTATGTAAGTACCATTCTCGAAATTAATCCGCAGTTCGGGGCCAACCAGACGCCGGTACTGCTCAATGCACCCATTGACCTGGCAGCCGTAGGGCAGCGGTACATCCACAATCCAAATGCATTTGACGCCGATGGCGACAGCCTTGCCTATCGCCTTTTTGTACCGCAACAAAGCGGCGTTAACGGGGCGGGTGTTAACCTCCAATACGTAAATCCTAATCAGATCGGGGCGCCAGGCCAGACTGAAGCCGGCGCGTCACCTGCCACTTTCAGCCTTAACGAGGTTACCGGAGACCTGATTTGGGATGCACCTGTTACCAAAGGGTATTATAATGTTGCTTTTACAGTAGAAGAATGGCGCGATGGGGTCTTAATAGGCCAGATCGTGCGTGATATGCAGATTATCGTTGACGATGCCCGCAATGACCGTCCCTTGATGGACCCACTGCCCGACCTCTGCGTAGAAGCAGGTACTTTTATCAACCAGCAGGTCAAAGCCACCGACAAGAACGGCGACAGGCTTACACTTACCTCCACCGGAGGGGTATACCAGAACGGGCTGGTCAAACCTGACCTGGCCGCTTTCAATGTAGCACAGCAGGGCGCACAGAATACCGTCACAGGACAGTTTACCTGGCAGACTTCCTGCGACCATATCCGGCTGGAACCCTACGATGTGCTCTTCAAGGTCGAGGATGCGCCTGCGCCGGGAACGCCCAATCCCGGATTGTTCCGGAAGCTGGTCGATATGACCACATTAAGTATCCGCGTCTACGGGCCCAAGCCCACAGGACTCAGGGCCGTCGCAGCTACCGACCCGGCAGGGACGGCATACCGCCTCAACTGGGATGCCTATAAATGCCAGGTCACAGGCGCAAGGGTCGTTATTTACAGAAAAGAAGGCTGTACGGATATACCCGATGATGTCTGTACCACTGGCATACCACCCGGCTCAGGCTATGAGGAAGTGGCCCGTGTGCCCGTTACCCAGACTACCTACCTGGACAATAATGACGGTGACGGCCTTCGCCCAGGCGTTTCTTACAGCTACCGCCTGGTCGTGATTTTCCCAAGGCCGGGAACTAACGGCACTGAGCCCGGAAGCCTGGTAGGCGGAGGGGAAAGTATGGCTTCTGACGAGTTCTGCCTTAAACTGCCTATCCTGATGCCGGTCATTACCAATGTAACCGTTGATTCCACCAGCGAGACAAGGGGCGTGATCACTGTTAAATGGACCAAACCGGCCGCACCATCGGGACTGCCGGCACAGTACCGCCTGTTCAGGGCTACCGGCCAGGGCGGTACCGACTTCTCACTGGTTGCAACCATCAATACCAACCTGACAGCAGGCGCGGCAGACACCATTTTTGTCGACAGGGCATTGAACACACTCGTCAACCCTTACAACTACAAACTCGAATACTGGACCACACAGGGCGGCCAGCTCGTCAAGTTTGATCAGACAGAGACCGCAAGCAGTGTCCGCCTCGAACAGGGAGCGGCCGAGCCGACACGCGTCAGGCTCAACTGGTCGGCGCTGGTGCCATGGGACAACTCCAACCGGGTACACAGGGTGTACCGTGAGGACAAAACCAAACCCGGCACGTTCAACCGCATTGCAGACGTGCCCGTTGGCCCGGCACAGAACTTTACTTTTACCGATGACGGCGTAGACAGGTATGCGGCCGACGGTACGGTCAATATCACCATCGTCAACGATTCCACCTATTGCTACAAAGTAGAAACCGTCGGTTCTTACAACAACAGCCAGATCAGGCCGGCCGTACTTTATAACTTCTCCCAAATACTTTGCGTATCCTCTTCGGACACCACCAAGCCATGCCCGCCCGTGCTCGCACTCGACCCGCTCAACTGCGATTCGCTCAAGGCACACCCCGATGCTTTTTGTGATTCCCCCACATTTACCAACCACCTTTCCTGGACTTATCCTGAGCAGGTCGACGGAAAAGAGTGCGACCCCAACGTGTCGGCCTATAAAGTGTATTACGCCAGGTATGAGGACGAAACACCGGCTTTGATCGCAACGGTAACCATCCCGCCTGCCCCGCTGGCCACTACTTACGACCATGCAGGGCTCACTTCTTTTGCAGGATGCTATTATGTCACGGCAGTCAACAGGTTCGGGGCCGAAAGTGCCCCCAGCAACATTGTATGCAAAGACAACTGTCCGATGTATGTGCTGCCAAACGTCTTTACGCCCAACGGGGACTCTAAAAACGATATCTTCCAGCCTTACGAATGCCCCGCTTTTGTGCAGTCCCTCGAATTCAAGGCATTCAACAGATGGGGCGCCAAAGTCTTCTCCACCAATGATGTCAATATCAACTGGAACGGAAAAACGAATGCTGGAAAGGACCTGGCAGCAGGACAGTACTATTACGAGGCTACCGTATACTTCGAATCTTCAAAAAAACAAAGCACACCTACCACAATCAAAGGGTGGGTCCAGATTATCAGGTAGAGTGACCTTTTTTCTTTCAGATGCAATTATTTCCTTTGTAGCCCGCGCAAAATGTGCGGGCTTTTTTAATCTACCGTGAGCAAACTAAAATCCAGCATTATGAAGAGAGCATATATTTTCCCCGGACAAGGTTCTCAGTTCAAAGGAATGGGGCTTGACCTTTACCAATCTTCCGATTCGGCTAAGGCCCTTTTTGAAAAAGCCAAAGAGGTACTGGGCTTTGACATCACCAAGATTATGTTTGAGGGGACCGATGAGGAACTCAAACAGACTAATGTAACGCAACCTGCAATTTTCATACACTCCGTGATACTCGCCAAGATTAATCCGGATTTCAGCCCAAATATGGTTGCCGGGCATTCACTCGGCGAATTTTCTGCATTGGTCGCTGCCGGTACTTTATCTTTTGAGGAAGGACTCTCACTGGTTGCTAAAAGAGCCGATGCTATGCAGAAAGCCTGCGAGATCCGTCCGTCGACGATGGCAGCTATCCTTGGGCTAGCCGACAGTGTGATTGAAAAAGTATGCGCGGGAATCACCGATGAAATCGTGGTCCCCGCCAATTACAATTGTCCGGGTCAGGTGGTTATTTCCGGTTCTATCGAAGGGGTGGAAAAGGCTTGTGAATTATTGAAAGCAGCGGGCGCAAAACGCGCATTGATTTTACAGGTTGGCGGCGCATTTCACTCTCCGCTGATGGAGCCGGCGAGACAGGAACTGGCAGATGCTATTCACGACGCACAATTCGAACCCCCGATTTGCCCTATTTATCAAAATGTAAATGCGAAACCTGCAACGGAAGTTACGGTGATTAAAGAAAACCTTATTTCACAGCTTACTTCCCCCGTAAGGTGGACGCAATCCGTTGAGCAGATGGTCGCTGACGGTGCGGAAGTGTTCATTGAAAGTGGCCCTGGGAAGGTGTTGCAAGGCTTGGTCAAGAAGATCGCGAACACAGTGGAAGTACAAAGTATTTAATTTTTTTACGCAAAAGCTTGACAACTTAACCTTGTCACATTACTTTTGCACCACTGTTTACGGTTTTGGCCGATGGTGTAATGGTAACACAGGACATTTTGGTTGTCTTATTCAGGGTTCGAGTCCTTGTCGGCCAACAGTTTTAAAGTTAAACCGCTGTAATTGAAAAAATTACAGCGGTTTTTTATTTTAGGGGCCGAATTAGGGGACGTTATTGCTAGTTTTTTTGGATCAAATCCAAAACTTGTGGAGCAGATAGGGTTTATCTAGGTTTGTGTTTTTAATCAAACCAGTTCGTTTTGGAGAGCTTCCTTCCCATCATTCAGTTTTTCTTACCAGAGTTCATCCTCTTGAATTTCGAATTAACTTCCATCGACCGTCAGGATGATGTCTTCCACGTGCATATCGATTAGAAGAATGCTGATGATAATGATCCGGAGAGAAAGGACTTGCTCTCCAAAGGCTTTTTTCCGACTATAACTGTTCAAGATTTCCCTATCCGCGGCCATAAGGTCTTTCTTCACATCATCAAGCGCCAAAGGTGTCTTAAATACCAGGACAGGTAAAGTGGTTTACAGGGACTGGGCCGAAGTCGCAGAAGGAACGCGGATGACCAGTGAGTTTTCACGGTACGCCGTCGCGGGCTTTTTTAAAAGAAATCAATAGATACCAACCCGAATAGCGCCTGGGCAATTGGACGGTTTTATGGCGTGAATGGCAGGAGGCTACTACGTCAATATCGTGATTTTCGGAGTGGGTTTAAAGATTGGAATCAACGGAGGCACGCTAAGAAGTGGCTGCTATTTCCTCAAAATCTAGGATCTCACCTATCAATCGACGAGACCAGTCTTTCACATGGCGAATTGTATACCATCCTTACCAACAAAGCTGCAAAAGGTGGTAAGGGAAGTATAATAGCCATTGTAGCTGGTACGAAGGCTGAAACGGTTATTGAAATTATCCGCAAAATCCCGGAATCTCTGCGCAAGAAAGTGTCTGAAATTACCCTGGATATGGCCGGCAGCATGTCAATGATGGCCAAACGATGCTTCCCTAGAGCAACCAGGATTACAGACCGTTTTCACGTGCAAAGGTTAGCCATTGAAGCTTTGCAAGAAATCCGCATCAAACACCGCTGGGAGGCGCTGGATCAAGAAAATGACGCCATCGAGCTGGCAAAAGCTTTTCAGACAGAATATCAGCCAGAAATATTGCCCAACGGTGATACCGTAAAGCAATTAGTAGCACGGAGCAGATATTCATTGTATAAAAAGCCTAATACCTGGACTGACAGCCAAAAGGAAAGGACTCAACTGCTCTTTGAGCGTTTTCCAGACCTTAAAAAGGCATACGAACTAGCGTTGGAGCTCAGCAACATCTTCACAAATACGACAGAAAAGATTTACGGATTAACCAGACTAGCAAAGTGGCATGAAAAAGTCAGGCAGTCCGGCTTCAAATCCTCCAATACCGTCGCAAGATCGATTGAGAATCATTATAAAACCATCGTGAATTATTTTGATAACCGGAGCACCAATGCATCCGCTGAATCCTTCGATGCTAAAATCAAAGCATTCAGGGCTCAGTTTAGAGGTGTCAGGAATGTAGAATTCTTCCTGTACCGCCTGACTCGATTATATGCTTAATCCAAGTTGCTCCACAACATTTGGTCTTGATCCCTAATATTCCTCGAGGAACATCCCTCACAAAGGACTTACTTGCCTAATTGCAACATGTTTACAACCCAAAAGAGAAATAATTGATACATTTGTATCGGTAAAATATTAGTGCGATTACATTATTGCTGGCCACAGAATTACCACAACTCGAGCAAAGCAAGACAATGTATGTAGCGCGCCGTCTGGCGTGACTATATCATTTGCTTTGCAGGCCGTGGTAAGCCTTGTGGTCATTTGGTAGATGTCGCGCCTTTTTTATGCCTATTGTTTATCAAAACCACAAATTACCACGATCATGACTTTTTTATCTCAAAAGCTCACCTCCCTTCTAGGGCTGGCTGCTTTATCTATTTCTCTCTTTTCCTGTCCCGGCGGCCAAAACGTAGAGCCAGACGATTTATCCAATGATTTAATAGGCAATTACCATTCTGAGGATTCGAGCGACTATTTCGGTCCAACTCTGACAAATGATATTTATGATGTCGAGATAACCAGATCTAAGAAAAACGAGATAAATTTAAAAATTGTAAGGCAACTGCAGGTGCGCAGAAGATTGAACGAACCTTTCAAAAATTTCAGAGATAAAGAGGTTCGGTATTTTGAAGATGGAAAGGTTACAGAAACAAAAAGATTTGTAGTTAATGAAACGAGATCTACCGATTGGTATGATTCATATACAACTAAGACGGAAATCTATATTGAGGGTAAGCTGACGGGCGAAACCCTAGCATTAAGCGCAAGCTACAAATATCCTGCCTATAACGAGGATGATATCATAACGGTCAATTTAGAGAAAAAATAAACCCTTCCTAAATTATCCAACATATGGATTTCCTCAAAAACGCCCTCAGATGGTCCTTTATGACCATTTTATCTATTATAGTTTTCTTGATGCCGGATTTACTGTTGATGTTATCATTAATAATCCTAGTGAAGCTTCCGACATGGATGTGGATAGTGTTTGGAAGTGGTATACTGTGGTTTTTTATGGTGTCGGGAATGGCAATATGCAGCGGGATAGTAAAATGGCTGATTCATAGAGGTCCTCGCGCCAAGATTTCCCCGAATACTGTGAAGGTGAATGCCTTTTTGAACGCAAGTATAATTATTGGCTACTGGTGGTTTGGCAATGACAAGTTCTCATTTCAATCAGTAGTATGGAGAATAGTCTTGTATTGCAATATCATTTACCTATATGTCTATATTGAGCCGTAGGGATCAAGAAACCAAACCTACTGTTTTAATATCAAGTACATATTTTGGAGTAGTGCAAAAGCCGTTACCGAGCTGTGCAGCACCTGATTGCTGATCAACTCCCGAAGCGCGTATAATGCATCTTCTTTCAACCCGCCCCGATCTTCAATAAAGATGCAGGAGGTTTCTAAAATGTCCGATGCTGACCGCAAACAGATTTTCACTGTCATCGACGCACTCATACCTGATTTAACGTTAAAAGGAAATATGCTGTATAACAGAATAGGTTCCGAAACCATGGGTATACCGATTTGCTTTTTGCTCTTTTTAATCTGGCAAGCAAACGGCTCATTTCCAGGCTCAGGGACCTGAAAAACCAAAGGCTTTGCAAGATTAAGTCAAGTTTGGAACCAGGTTACAATGATTTGGCGTATCCGTCACTCAAATTTACAGGGACAGTCAATATTGACTACCTGAAAAAGAATGCCGAAGAACTTCGGAGAGCGGCCGCATCTCTGCAAACAGGAACAGTAACTGCTTCACTATTAATGAGCAAGCTGCAAGCATATCCCCGGCAAAACAATCTGATGTACGTCCTTCAGGCGTATGGGCAACTTGAAAAAACAGTATTCATCTGCAATTACCTGCTCAAACCACCATTGAGGAAAAAAGTGAACAAGCAACTAAATAAAGGGGAGCAGCTCCATAATCTAAGGATATACCTCCGGTTCGGGGGAGACGGTTTTGTACGCAAACAGCAAGAAATCGAGCAGCAGGTTTCAGCTCGAAGCCTTAATTTGCTTTCCAATATCGTCATGGTCTGGAATACCGTTTACATTCAGCAAATACTTAAAGAACTTGAAAATGAAGGACATATAGTTGATGAGCAAGATTTTGACCGGGTTTCACCGGCGCCATTTGAACATATCAATCGGTTAGGCAAATACAATTTTAAAGATCAGATCCAACTGGAAGACAACGGCCTGGGGGCTTTAAGAAAGCCAAAAAACACGAAACAAAACTAATTGCTTAGTTAGAAACCGTAAATTTTCGCACACTTGTAATGTGTGATGGTTCATAACATTCGCTACACTTACAATCATTTCTGATCCTTCAAAAAGTCATATTTGGATCATCGATTAATTCCAGGAAGTCGTTACATTAATGATCATTTTTTCTCGCAATCCCTCCCGCTTATCCCGAGGGTTGTGAGAAAAAATGAGACGATGCGGATTCAAATTATGTTGTTATGGCCACCGAAAGCCTGAAAGCAGATGCAAGGAAAAAATGGGTTACCCTCTATAAGCAAATCGGGAACGTATCGGTTGCAGCAAGGAGGTGCGGGATTGCTAGATCCACATTACAGCGTTGGATAAAACGGGAGGACGAAAATCTCTTTAGAGATCGGTCTCACCGTCCGCTTCGGTTGGGGCGACAAAAGTATCGTCATGAAGACGAGGCTCTCGTGCTTAAGGTACGCGATGAATTCAAGTATGGAAAACTCAGAATCTGCTCTCATCTGTTCAGGCTACATGATTTAAAGATTTCAACTTCTACCGTAGCGCGAATACTCGAAAAGCATTCAGTTGCACCTATTCGTCGATTCACTAAACATCGTCCTCCAATTCGATACGCTAAGCTCGTTCCTGGTGAACGTGTGCAGTTAGACGTTTGCAAGATCATAGCTGGCCTATATCAATACACAGCGATCGATGATTGTACCCGCCTTAGGGTGTTGAAACTTTACAAGCGTCGGTCGGCCGCCAATTCAATCGATTTTCTGGATAAACTCATCGAGGAATTTCATTACCCCATTCAACGTATTCAGACGGACAGAGGACAGGAGTTTTTTGCGGTCGCATTTCAGCAGAAGTTGATGGATTATTGCATCAAGTTTCGCCCCATAAAACCCAGGTCACCACATCTAAACGGCAAAGTCGAACGAAGCCAGCAGACTGATCTTCAGGAATTCTATTCAACGGTTGACCTGCGAGACCCCGAATTGGACGACAAACTTTCTCAATGGCAATTCCACTACAACTATTTCCGGCCGCACAGCTCGTTGGGTGGCAAGACTCCGATCGAATTTGCGTCCGAACACTCTGCTAGTGCGCCTTTCTGGGACCAAATCGAGGCACTCTACAACGAAACAAAAGAACGGATTCGAGAACAGGCCTACTGGCGAGACCTACGGATGGCAAAGTTGGCAAGGAAAAGCAAGACATAGTTTTGTCCTACATTTTGCCGACTTGTAGATGTAGCGGAACTGTAGAGCCACTACATGTAATGAGAACCTCATATTGGATAATTCATTTACATCATTTTCACAATTATGAGTTACATTATGTGCGCTACTTCAAATTCAAATCCGCTCAACTTTTCGTCATTTACCATTTCTCTAAAAGATTGTGAGCAAAAATAAACTGGCTCTGGTCGTAACAACCCCCTTTTGACACCAATTTTCTGTTTACTTACAATTAGGTCGTTTCCAGCTATTAACTCACTGTTTAAAATGAATAACTCAGAGAGCAGATTCAAACCTATAGTATGGCCCATCGGGCATTTATAAATCTCTCCTTGATCTTTTGTTGACATGTCAAATGGATTTACTCCTGCAACCGTATTTTGTGATAAATTGACTTCAATCGAAGAAGCTAATTGGAAATAATTTGAAGTCACCTTATTCATAACAATAGGATCTAACAACGCCCCTTTCAAAGCTCTTTGCCTGAACGCCAATTCAAATTTTTTTGACACCACTACTTCTCCCGCTATCGTTTTTGCTATGTCCTTGTTAGGAACAGAGCCTCGTTTAAGTATTAAGGAACTTCTTTGGTCTCTATTTGCCCCACATATATTGCAAGCTACCGTTTCATCATAGATCGTTCCACACTCCTGACCAGCAGGCTCAAAAGTCGTTTTAACTTTCATATGAAATAGCTCTGCCGCATCTAGTTCTTTTTTACTGTATTTTCGTTTTATTTCCCATCCAAAGAAAAATGCCTTATTGTAATTCTGCTGTATCTGCTTTGCAATTACTGGAATTTTATGGTATCGAGGATCTTCTCTTGTCAACTCAACTATTTTTACAGATGTCCCTAAATTCCTTCCTTCATCTCTCTCAAAAAGTAGATCCGCGTATTCATAATTTATTCTAAGCTCTATTATTTCTTTCATAACCGTTTGTTAATAACCTGATGGTAGAGGATATTTGGAATAAACCTGTTTCATTATGGTCTGTAATTCTGTAGCACTAGGTATGCCTCTGCCATAAGGCCACAGTGCCCGGAATTCATTCGTGATAACTTGGTGGTATGACCCATTTAATGGAACTAATGGCCCGTTGGCCGCACCACCAAGATACTTCGGTGTAATATGGTGAAGTTCTGTCATTCCCGCCTTTTTAGGATACAATTTTTGTGCGGCTTTCACTAAATCGTCAGAATAGCGAACACTTTTGACGCCCCAAATTGTAGCTTTAAGGAAAGATGTGGCTAGCTTAAGACCCGAAAAAATTTGACCACCAACGAACATATCTTCTATAAAATAATTTGGCTGAGCCGCTCCCGTAGCTAATGGTAGACCTCTTGGACTTAGAAAAGTATGTTCTGGTAGATTGATAGGATTATTTTCATTAAAAGCAGGGACTTTGCCTCCGGGTCCATTATCGTTATAAGCAGTGTAGTTACTCTTATTAGAAAGAGACTCAGAAAGACTATTATATTTTAAGTACCCTCCCACTGCACCAAGCGCACCGCCTCCTAATCCACCAAATAATGCCCCCCGGCCTATTTCGCCCCAACTTCCACCTCCAAGTGCCGCAAAGGATCCACCACTAAACGCACCAGCTGCGGCACCAGCCGCGGCATAAACTCCCATGCTTGCAGCAGAAGACGTGGTTGCAGCACTTCCAAATGCGCCAACCACTGCATCGCCAATTCCTGCCGTTGCAGCGCCAATAGCTGCCCCACCAATGATGTAACCAACCATTCCCCATCCTTTGGCTCCCCGGTCCTTTCCGATCTGCCATCCTGAAAACCCTCCTATCGCAGCTCCAATGACAAAGTTCCAAAAGTTTCCATCAGGATCCGTGTATACCAGCGGATTATTCATCGCATAGGTATAACGATTAAAACTTTGCGTCATAAATGGCTCTTGCACATAATTATCCGGGCTTAAAACACGGCCAAGTACCGGGTCATACAAACGCGCGTTCATATTGATCAATCCAAACTGGTCCAGATGTTCGTGGCCGGTGTAACCACGGTAGAGCCAAACTGGTAATCCTGTCGCACTAGTAGGTCCTAAGAGGGCCCAGGTTGTTACATTCCTTCTTCTTCCCCATGCATCAAAGCTCTGCTGCGCTTCTACTACTCCTGAGTTGTTGGTGACGGCAACAATAGAGCCCAGATGATCGGTATAGGTATAGTGGGTACTGTCAATGCCATTCCCGGTAACAATGATGGCAGACAGTCCCACCGGCGTAGCGATGTAATGAATATACCGTGTAATATTGTTCTTAACGTCCTTTTCATACCCACTGAAATAAGTGCGTGTATTTATGGTAGTACTGCCTTGTTTGGTCACACTTTTGATACGCTCATAATCGGCCCCATAAGTATAGGTAAGCTCGTATCCATTTTCTTTTATCACATCAGGCTGCATAAAAGCCGTATAAATGATATCTTGTTGTAAAAGTGATATTGAGGATGGGTTGGTTATGCCTGTAACCGCATTCGGCTTGCTGGCATGGTATGCATAAGTTCCGGCATCTGTTTTGGTGGCTATGTTCCCATTAGAACCATAGGTTGTAGTAAAAGACCCAAGAACTCCACTAATGGTGGAACCAGTCAGACGGTTCAGGTTGTCATACGTAAAGGTTTCGGTCTTGGCAACAGTAGAGCGTGCATCATTCCGGCTGGTCAGGTTGCCTGTTTGATAATTCCAGACCATTCTAAGGTCCTGAATGCCTGCTGTTTCAAATTTAGTCGGAAACCCGTTCACATAAGTATTGACAGATGATTTTGTATTGCCCAATGAATACGCCGTTACCTGTCCCTGTCCGTTGGTGGTTGTAGTGGTGTAAAGATCAGTGGAGCCCCTTTTGATTTTTTGTATATATCCATTTCCATCATACTGGTTAGTGATCACCAACCCGGACGGATAAGTCGTGGTCAGCACATCACCAAAAGCGTTATAGGTATAACTGGTGATATTGTCCAAGTTATCTACCTTTTCGTTCATAGTCAGTATGCGCCCCAATGCATCATAAGTGTAAAGAGTCGTATTGCCTGTTACAAAGCCAGTGACCTGTTTGATCTGGTTTTTGGATTCACCCCCGGTATTAGTAGTACAGAAAATATATGATGTGGTCCCTTCGGGCCCTGTACGGCTCGTGACCTGCCCTAACAAATTATAGGCCATCGTATGCGTTTTCCCATTAGCGTTAACCTGGGTCGTCAACTGCCCAAGAGCATCATAATCATAAGTGGTTATACCTGCATTGGCATCAGTCAACTTGGTCTGCATACCATATATATCGTACTCACTGGACGTGAGGGTAACATTGTCTTTTTTTACATCCTTTAATCCGCCATGGTTGTAATAGGAATACGTGAGTGTGCCCCCATTATCTGTTGCACTGGTTACTTTTCCGGTAGCATCGGTAACCTTAAAAGTTGTGCCGGTCGGTGCCGTGGTTGTCAATGTAAGTGCTCCTGCCGAGTAGGCATGTGTCATACTGGTAGTTCCCTGTGCGCCCTGATCTACGGAAACCAGCCAATTGTAATCCGGGTCATAGCCATTGGTGGTGGTAATGTATGGCTCGCCGGACTTATGTGGCTGGGTACTTGTCTTAATATTCCCCTTCGCATCATAGGTTTGTACCTGGATGATTGTACCGCTAAAACCTTCGGTTTCCGTCCTGACCTGCCTACCTAGCAGGTCATACCAGGTTTTAACATCGGGCTTGCCCTGGGCAGGATAAGTTAGGTCACCTCGCCATACAGCCCCGTTTGAATTATCCCAAACATAGGTTTGGTTCGTCGTATAAGGTCCTGGATAGGTTGTAGTTTTTGTTCTGCCAAATCCATCATAAGTAGAGCTGGTCGTGAGCCCGTCAATCCCTGTTACCGTCAGTGGCTTACCCCATTTTGGATCATACGTAGCAGATGAACCCTGACTTAAAGCATTGGTAGACGATTGGGCGTACCTGCCTTTGGAGTCGAACACCGAAGACGAATTCCGGGCTGTCATGCCCGAAGGCGTTACTGTGGTGCTTGTAAGGTTTCCAAGGGAATTGTATCCATAACTTGTGACTACGGATTTAGCCGTTCCCGAAAAATCTGTTTTGGAATTAAGCTGTCCGATACTATTATACCCAAAACCTGTAACCACACTGTAAGCCGGGATTTGGCCGTTGCGGGTTCTTGCAATGGTTACTGAGGTGGGTTTATTGGGAATGCTACCCGGAAATGCGCCGTAGATGGTCGTGGTTTCAATAACTTCCACTCCACTATTGACGTCCATCTTGCTATAGGTAATGTTTCCATTGGTGTCGTCATAAGTACTGGTTGTTTTTACTGAGCGGCCTGTCAGGTTACTGCTTTCCAGAAGTTCGGTTGTTTTTACCCAAAAGCGCTTCGCAGCGGGAGAAACAAAACTACTGGTGAACGTGGTTGTATTAAGCAGGATGGTGCTGATACCAAGATGTACCGAAGTCTTGAAAGGAATTGCTGTATAAAATGTAGTATTAAACTGGTTTTCCAAAGTGGTTCTTATCCCCAGTGTTTGATCTGCGGAATAAGAATACTTAAAACCTAAAAACCCTTTCCCCGCCCTGTGCAATCTTGCTTCTTCATAACTGTACTGAACAGCTGATGCACCACCTATGCCATTGGGTATTTTGAACTCAGAAACAAGCATTAAAGCGGGTTGAATAATATTAAACGGATAGGTAGAAATACCTGTTCCCCTGGTATAAAAGGAATCATTGCCTACCAGGCTCTTATAATTCCATTCAGTAACGTGATTGAGACCATTAGAGACTTTATGAATTAAGTTATCGGTGCCGTCCTTATTAAAAACAAGATAGGAAAACGCACCACCAACGGAAGAAACTAAATCTGTTCTGCCATCTCCATTCAGGTCGGTTGGAAAATCATAAATGGTAACACCGCGACCCACTGGTCCCAAGATATAAGTAAGGACATCATATTTTATCTTCTGATAGGCAAATGAATCATTATTACTGTAATAAAAATCCTCACCCGAGCGTCTTTCTACCTCTGTGCTACCGTCAGGAAGGCTCGTTGTGGATGCCCGGGCCCAGCGAATAAAAATATCTGATCGTCCGTCACCGTTGTAGTCACCTAGAACAACTAAATTTTCATCATACTCAGGCGCCATTGCCGACGGCCATTTAGATGTAGTACTATCTATACTGATAACGCTTGGGACTAAGTTTTTCCCATCTGAAACCCATTTTTTTAGCGTAGAAAGACCATCAGAAACTTCCAGAATATCTGATTTTCCGTCACCATTAAAATCAGCAACAAATAAGTCGCCGCTAGCTGTTGTAAGGGAACTGCCCGAATAAATCCGCGTAGCATTATATCCTTCAAGTGTAAATATTTCTGTTGTGCTGTTTCCAACAAACATAATATCCTGCTTTCCGTCCCCGTTAAAATCAAGTATCTCAATCCTGTTGGCATTGACCCATGAAGCAACAGGAAAGTTGGTTGGGCCTGGTATAGAGATTGCTCCACATGCTCCACCAGTGACATAATTTGAACAAAGAAAAGGCAAATAGCTTCCCAGCGTATTACCTAGGATAGTAATATATTCCGAAATTCCATCCCCATCAAAATCCCCTGGGTAGAAAAACTTTTTAGAGGAGTGTATGCGATCATAGTTCGGCTGAGGAGATCGCGGAGGAAGGGGCACAAAACTTGTACCACCATTTCGGCTTTCATAAAGCGTGACGTTTGCAAGCTTGGACTCCGTCGCCCCGTTAGGAACAATGTTCAACGTTAATACATCATCAATTCCGTCTCCGGTAAAATCGTTGGCTAGAAGGTTTTGTGAGTTTGGAACAGAGTATTTTTTCCCATTTGCCTTTATAACAGTAAAATTAACCGGCAAATCGACGGATGCTATTTGTGTATAGGATGTTCCCGCAACATTTGTTTTATAAACTTTAAAGTTATCCACATAGTCTATGTCATCACTTGTAGAAGATATGTGTACTGACAAGATATCACCTTTTCCATCCCCATCGTAGTCTCCTGAAAATGCCTGGATATCATTTCCTCCCGAAACATTTATTGAACCAGATGTTCGAAGAACTGGCGTGTCACCATATTTAAAAATAATAGGGTTTAACTGTGAATTATCACTGCCAAACTCTGTTACAGATTTTAAATACGAGTTTACATTGTCATGTCCGTAGCCAAATTGATATTTTTTTGCGATCCCGCCTTCCGCTTTAACAGTAATCAGATCGAGCAGGTATTTGCTTAATATGGAAGACCCTGCTTCATAAACCGTACGAATGTCTGAAAAAGTACCGGGTGCCGCTTCCTGGCGGACTTTATAACTAAATTCAATTACGTTATAAGTTGCCTGAATTGCACCGGGAGTGTCATTTCCAGTGTATTTAATATTTAGTAACCGAGAATCCCGTTCTGTTGATGTATTCGAATATTCGTATGAAATATAATTTCCATCGGGATATCTTACCTTGTTCAACCGCCAAAAAATAACCGTATTGCCTGTCTGGCTCATGAACCGGGAATCTGGCGTATTGCCAAATTCCATTTTTATCCCGTCCTTGGTCAGGACTTCAAATGACAAGGGCCCATTACCCTGGACACCAATAGCGGTTACAGTAGAGAAATCCTCTGTCTCTTTTCCATATTGTGAGTTTGCTGCACCATAAGTCCCAGTTTTCACAATAAGCCTTGAACCGTCCAGCGCGAAGCGGTCATTGGCCGATAGCTCGACAGGACCAGTAGCCCCATCGAAATAGACATTTCGGGCTACACGAGAAATTGCAGATAATCCCGAAATGTTCCAACCCATGCCTGCAATCCCGCTGCCGCCCTGGGAATTATATTCAATTGAAACAGATGGAGCCACATTATTTGTACCTGGTGGTACAGCAATGGGGATCGAATAAGAGGCACCTCCATTTCCAGACACAGCCCCTGCACCCGGAGTACTACCAACAGCTAGTGAAGTATTTATCGCACGGCCATTAAAGGTAGTATTATCATACAAGCTAGTATAGGTGACATTCTGAGCTAAACAGGAAGATAGCGCTGCAAAAAGAAGGAGTGCAACTTGTAAATACTTTTTCATCAGGTTAGTTTTAAAATGTAAACGGGGGTGTTTACTAAATTACAATGAGTATCAGAAGCAAGAGGACTGATCTAAGGACCTCCTTAAACTTTCGCTTATTTTGCACTGTGGATCTGATAGCTCATAAGTCATAAAAACTGTTGAATGACTTAAAGCTATTTATGCCCCGGTATGGCTTGGAAAGAAACCCAAAATAGTGTCAAGGACAACCCGCTGGACAAGAGGACTGTGCAGATAACGTTATGTCGAAACCATTCATGGCCAAATTCCCACCGGCAAAATCAATCCCGTAAACTGTTGCATTTACATTGAGTACGGGATAGGGTTTGCCGGATAGCAACGGGATAACAACTTTTTGACAAGGTTCAGGCACAACCCCTTCCGACCAGTTGCCGGCAACGTTCCAAAGCTCGTTGACATTTCCGGTCCAGGTATTCACGCAATTGCCGGAGGTTGATATACGTTTGATACGGTTTCCAGCAGCATCATAGGAGTAGGTCGCCGGTCCACCATTAGTCATTGACAATCTGGAGGCAGGCTCAGGTTCGGATTTGGGAATATTGTCCTGGGCGAAGGCAGATCCCAGGCTTAATAGCACAAAACCAATTATTTTCGCGAGTGTATTCTTCATTTGAATTAAAGTTTAAATACCCCGTTGATTAACGTTTTTCGAGTTTGTTCATCAAAACCCGAACCTGATCTAGCGCGGCACTTTGCTCCTCAATCAACTCGTCATTCTTTTTAATCAGCTTGTCGTGTTCGATGATATAGAGCGTTAGCTCCTCAATTTTCTCTTGCTGCCTTCGGGCCATGTCGCCCAAATTCAATCCATGTTTTTCGATCAGGCGCGAAGACGGGATATTTGGAAGGTGCCCGTTTGTATTGATGTACTCCTCTACCTCAGAAAGGGGCCTAAGTTGATAATCTTTCTCAAAAACATAATCTGCCCAGGTGTTGCTAACCGTTAGCTCCTTTGCTAACACCCCTCCATTAACAAATAATTTATACTGACTGGTGTTGACCGTGCCCGTGCCTGTGGTTGCTGTTGCTGGAAAAGGGGCGCCACCGGTACCAGCGATTCCTACTGGGCTGTTAAATACCAATTTACCTGCAGATACCGGGCTTGCCGTGGCAAACTCGCCATATATCAGGGGGGTTGTGGTCCCTGTATTAGCGATATACAATTTATCATTTCCTAATTCATTCTGCCCAGCAAAATTTCCTATAAAAACATTGCGGCTACCTGTGCTTGTGTAACCCGAACCAAAACCAATATACGTATTATTGGCTCCGGATATACTTGCTAAACCAGACCCGCGTCCAATGTAGACATTATTGGACCCACTGCTATTTCCATAACCAGCATCTAATCCGACGAACACATTAGAGCTTCCAGTTGTGTTTCCATTTCCGGATGTGGTTCCCAAAAACGAATTATATTGTCCCGTTGTGTTCTGAAATCCACTTCTGTAACCAACAAAAGTATTGGAAGAACCAGATGTGTTTGCTGTTCCACTTGAAGTCCCAAGGAATGTATTTTGATTACCAGCAGCATTTGTCATCCCTGCGTTCTCGCCAAAAAAAGAATTCAGCTTACCTGTTGTGGTTAAATTTCCGCTGTTAGGCCCAACAAAAGAATTCAATTCTCCTGTTGAAGCTTTTTTGACGGTTAAAAACCGGTAAGTAGACAACGATATATAGCCACTGTCAACAGTAAGGTTTTTGTTAGCTATCACATTATCTGCCATGATTCTGAGGGGTTGGCCTGCAGAAGTTGTGATTGTATTTTGTCCTCTTACCACCAAATGGCTGGTAAATAGAACTAAAAGCAGAAGATATCTCATCCTTTATATTAATAATGGTTTGTTATTTGATTGTATAATTAAGGTGGCCAACGATTTCCTTTAAATCCGCTTTATGGGTTATCAAGGTAGCTTGCTGAGACAGTATTTTTTTTCGCTGTTCAATGATATAGAGCGTTAGCTCCTCAATTTTCTCTTGCTGCCTTCGGGCCATGTCGCCCAAATTCAATCCATGTTTTTCGATCAGGCGCGAAGACGGGATATTTGGAAGGTGCCCGTTTGTATTGATGTACTCCTCTACCTCAGAAAGGGGCCTAAGTTGATAATCTTTCTCAAAAACATAATCTGCCCAGGTGTTGCTAACCGTTAGCTCCTTTGCTAACACCCCTCCATTAACAAATAATTTATACTGACTGGTGTTGACCGTGCCCGTGCCTGTGGTCGCTGTTGCTGGAAAGGGGGCGCCACCGGTACCAGCGATTCCTACCGGGCTGTTGAATACCAATTTACCTACAGATACCGGGCTTGCCGTGGCAAACTCGCCATATATCAGAGGGGTTGTGGTCCCTGTATTAGCGATATACAATTTATCATTTCCTAACTCAGTCTGCCCAGCTAAATTTCCTATAATAACATTGCGGCTACCCGTGCTTGTGTACCCCGCACCAGTACCTATATACGTATTATTGGCTCCGGTTATACTATTCACACCAGAAGCCCGTCCCACGTACACGTTTGAACTTGCTCCAACACTCATATACCCCGCATCAAGTCCCAAGAATACATTCGATGCTCCAGATGTATTGGAGTTGCCGCTGGTCGTTCCAAAAAAAACATTAAGGCCCCCGGTTGTGTTTCCAAATCCGCCACGATTACCAACAAAAGTGTTGGAAGAACCTGATGTATTGGATGCTCCACTTAATGACCCCATAAAAGTGTTGGTATTACCACCCGTATTCCCCATACCAGCGTTTTCACCAAAAAAGGAATTTGACTTACCTGTTGTGGTTAGGTTTCCGCTATTAGGACCAACAAAGGAATTTAATTCACCTGTTGGGGCCTTTTTTATTGCTAGAAAACGATAAGTAGACAATGACAAATAGCCGCTGTCAATAGCAAGGTGTTTCCTAACTATAATGTTGGATCCGATTTTTAAGGGCTGCCCCGCCTGGGCAACAATCCTGTTTTGAGCAGCGGTAGATCCAATTACTGCCATCCCGACAACAATTAGGAGTAATCTATACATACGGGTGAATGATTATCATGTTACTGACGGTTGAAGTTGATTTTCGTAAGGCAGATGATATAGTTAATGCCCAAGTCATCCCTAACCAATGATCAATAAGAGGGTATTATTTCTTGACAATTTTGCGGACAAGACGCTCATCAGGTGTTTTCAATACGCACATATATGCGCCACTTGGAATAGACTTGGAATCAAACTTAACTTGATGAAGCCCCTTGCCTTGATGCTGTGCTTCAACTAATTGGCGGATGCGTTGACCCGACACAGTTATTAATTCGATACTTATCACATTGTCTGTTGGCAACCAATAATCAATTTGGACACTGCTTTCGAAGGGATTAGGATACGAGCTAATATTAATTACTGCTTTATCCAGTTCGCTTATATGGTGTTCTTCAAGCCTGGTTTGATTATTTAACGATTCAACCTCTTCTATCTTTGCATGAAGAAAGGAACCATTGGCGACATGAAACCCAGGCCTGAACGCAATTTCCTGGCCTGCTATCAAATCGACCGATCCTGAATTAATAGATTTATACGCAACGATATTTTTGGTAGCCTTCAAAGAAATACGTCCACCATTCACATTCGAATGGAGTATTTGGGTTTTGGGTGTCAATTTTTGACAAAAACCAGGGCCGGCAGACAAAGTCAGGACGACTAAAATTGCATGAGGAATAAATAATTTTTTCATCTAATAGAGTATAGGTGGGCGAAGAGTGCATGTATCCAAAGTCACACTTGTAACCAGCACAAAGGTTTTCCTTTTTTCATTAGCCACAACTACAAAATTGTAGAAAAACTGATATAAAATTATAGAATTAATAGAACTAGCATGCCGACTTCAATCTACTTACATAATTTGGCGTTATCCCCAGATACGATGCAATAAATCTCTGAGGGGCCCTTAGAAACAGGCCCCGGGAGTGGTCGTAAAAATCTTTAAGCCTGTCATTTGCAGAGTGAAGTTTCATTTCCCGAAGTTTTTGACGGCTTGTTAAAAGGTACTGCTCATAAAGCACACGTGCCAAGCCAGAGATCTCGGGATGCTCATCATACAACCTGTTCAGGTCTTGGCGCGTAATGTAAGTCAGTTCTGATGGTTCTAAGGTCTCAATAGATTGCTGGGCAGGCACATCGTTGATAAAGCTTTCAAAACAGGTAAATAGCTCATTTTCTTTGGCAAACCATTCCGTGATCTGAATAAAATTTCCTTTCATTGTATACGAATAGTATCCGTGGGTAAGCCCGCTATTTATAAACCAAAGTTTCTCGCATCTCTCTCCTTCTATCAATAATAGTTTTCCTTTTGGCACTTTGACAGTCTTCAACATATTCGTCAAAACGGATGCTGCTGACTTTGTAAACGTACCAATATCAGAAAGTCTCCTAAAAAGCTCGTCTTCTGTTATCATAAAGTCATTTAGATGTTCGATCAATGGACAAACTAATGTGATCCTTAACCATCGACACCTTTTTTCGACGAATGCATGTTTTAGTTCGATCAATGTTGGAATTTTTTCGACTAGGATATTGACCTGTCTCTGCAAATCTGCCTACCTGAATTTCTTGTACTCTTGGAGAACCGGATGTTCCTACCGAAAAAAAATTTTGTGATTGCCGCAGAATAATGTTATTATTGAAATCATATTTTTGATACTAATAATATCAAAAACGATAATGTAACTTATTATGGAAACTGCATTGACAAAAAGTGAGCTGGTTGCCAGGCTGCGAAACGATATCCTCTCTTTGCAGGGTTTCCTTACATCAGCTCCCGGCGTAAAAAATGACGATGTCGGCCTGGGGCCGGTAATGAAGGCCTTTCCCAGGGCGTGTTCCCGCGTGTCGGTATGCACGAGTGGAGAGAATGGATACTGAGGACGAACGCAAATCGCACTCGACAAAAGGTATACCGAAATATACGAGTGCATGGATAAGCTATAAGTCATATTCGATCGAAATGACATCAAACAAGAAACGATATGACCAGCGAAGAAAATAAAATACATTATTATGTATATTCGCACATTGCATTAAACTCATTAATGCGAAAATTTTAGGTAGTGCACCTAACTGGAGGCTCCGAATTACCACTTTGAAAGCTCCAATACAGTTAGGACGCAGGCGCCGGTTCGGCGTAGCTGTGTCTTTTGTATTGGAAAGGGCCGTGGTAAGCCTGGAGCTAAGCATCAGATAGGTTACGCCTTTTTTATCGGCTAATACCTTATGAAAAACCTACCCACTACTGTCAAGATATTTATCTTTTGGTCAATTTTGATCCCTTTATTCTGCTTGATTGCATTTCTCCAAATGGCCACAACAATCGAACTTTACCAGAATTTCGACGAAGTTTGGCAGTGGACAACCATCATGCTCTACATTACTGTTTGCTGTGCAATAATTTACGGATTCTTCTTTCTGTGCGTGCGGCTTTCAGAGAAAATTGGAATTAAGGGTGGTCTTTTAAAGACGACCGCAAGAGTTTTGGCAACGATAGGATTTCTTGTTTCCGTCTGGGTTATCTTCTTTGAAGTTGATATTGAACAAACCCCTTTAGGAATGATTGCCACTAAAACTGTAATGACTTTCTCTTCACTGTTTACCCTTTATCTCTCTTTTCAGATAGGCAAGGCGTATTATGAAAATCTGAAATCTTAGATGGCAATAAGTGTAATATCTCATACCAGTATGCCTTATGCCCTCGCATTAACATTTGAAATATCAAAATGACTGGCAATAAGCTACTTACTCACAAAAGAAGTAATTCTAAAAACAAATTTAGACTACTCTAAATTTGTTTAGATGCGGCTGCCGCTCGTTGCTACAAACTGATTAGTTTAGTACACGGAAATTTACCTTATCTAAAGTACTTTGAATAAACCACTCCCATTCATTATAAGAATTGATCGTGGGCGGCGTAGCGCGGCAGCATTCTTTGTGATCAGATTTGTAAAAAGTATCATTTGCATATAGAAGGAGTTTGATTATCCGCTTTAAAATAGGAAAACCTATCTTTTTCTACATTAGCTGACAAGCATGGACTACATATTTTCCAGGAATAGTTACTTTCACTTATCTCGACCCGAATGAATGTAAATAGTTTACAAATCTTAGTACCCAGTTCTGATCAATAATCTCTTGCCGTTTGATGCTGCGCTAGCGTGTGGCGTCCCAGAATCCAAAGAACATGCGCCGTTTTTTAAACACCCCACGGGTAGCGCCAAATTTAATTCTGAAAAAACAATCCATTGGAACGATTAACAGAATATGCTAATAACTCTATTGCAATTATTCAGTATCTAAGCAGCAAAAAATATCACGCAGTGTTAGCTTTTAGGAAACAAAATTTGCAGCAGCCAATGCCTGCACAACTATGGACACTATTATCTCAACTGTGATTGAAATTCCTGAACTGCCACGCTGCAGCGTATATTCGCAATGAAGGATTCAAGCTTATCTCAATCAATTCTCGCATGCTGTCATATGACGTACCGTGTCTTTTCGTTACCTACCCTGCCTAGCGATATCGCTTCACTAATAATGTGGCGTCGATAAGAAGGAAAATTTCCAAAGAATATGAGCGACGGTATTTGCATGCAAAGCTGGCACAAGGATCAGCTCCAAATAATATTCTTGATAATTGCATAGCCATAACCAAAAACAATATTTAATATACAGCGAATACTGTTTTTGCCTAAAATATTCTGGTGTGAGGTGCAAAAATCAATTGCGTTTACATTTTGACAAACTGATCCCCAAATGTTATTTGGATTGTGTTCAGCTAGAGCAGCATTCCAGTAAAATACAAGAAATATATTTATCGGCAATGCAGATCATCAAGTGCCATTCTAATATCAAAGACAGACAAAATACCTATAAATACGGCATCCCCTTTCCAATCAAATAACTAATGATTTTTATCTAAACTCAATTCAGAATGATCATTCACAAAAAAGACAGCGCAGTGTTTGAATGGCCAGTCAATTGTTTGCGAACAATCTCCTTTTTGCCCGGGCGGGGCCGGGCGCGTACACCTGCTGCGCAGTACGCTATTTACTTGAACGGTCTGCTTTACGCTGCCCTATTAAACAGAACATTGGGATTCCATAGATTCTGGATGATGTCCCAAAATCCTTGTGGATACTAAATGCTTAATTTGGGACATTCTATAACCGTAACAGATAATGGTAGTAAAACATTATGAGTGTGCCAGCTCAGCCCACTTCTGCTTAATTAACTGCGATATATCTGCAATCATGGGGAAAGCGAATCGCGAACGAAACTTGTTTTCTAAACGCACTTGCATTTTCCGTGCCGACTCATATTGGGTTTTCACTTCAAAATCGGGCAGAAAGGGTCTTTCCCAAAATTCCTTAAGACATCCACGCAGAAAAAGCTCGCGCTCCGAAACTGTTAGTCGCCCAAGATCAATATCATCATTACGGAATAAAATTCTATCAAAGCATTTAACTAAAAGAGTTCCCAATTTTTGGTAGTTAACAGGGTCAAGTAGATCGTCAATCACCTTGATCATTATGCCTTTATTACGGAGAAAGGCCATAGTCTTTACTCTTATCTCAAATCTTAATATGTTCCCTGAAAGCTTAAATTGAGTTGCTTTGTCATAGATTTTAATTGTAAACTGGTTTGTTTCGCACTGGTAATAACTTATGTCACCCCTTATGCGTTCGAATGGAATACCCTTATAAGTCAACAAATTACTTAGTACACGACTAACTGGACAAGTCAATTTGATATTAACGCCGAACTCAAGATTATTTAGAATCTCCTTCTCCGTATGAATTCCTAATTCTGTCCTAAGGATACCAAGTGCGCAACTCAATTTGTGTTTATCAAAATCGTCTGAATTATCCTGCCCATTATTATACAGACGATGCACGCTTCCGCGCATTTCTATGCGATACCATCCCTTCTCTGAACCATAAGCTATAAATTTTAGGCCCTTGTAATTTGCATATGACCGGCTACCCGTCAAATCTTCTCCGTTCATTACATCATGCCGTCCATTGAATTTGAGTCGAGAATTTCCCATTAAGAGCTCAACCGGAGTAAGTAGCGTAAGACATTTGATACCGTCGAACATGTCATTTCCGCTTATAACGTAGTGACTTAATCGTTTCTGTAGCAGATGCGATACTTGAACCCTTAATCCTGATTCGGCCCTTGAATCTTACGGCATCAAGTATACCTGTTTTGATATATTGGTCGATCGTAGGTAAACTTAGCTGAAGCAGGCTTGACACTTCCTTCCTGGTAAGAAAATCCTTGTGGACCGGTGGATCTTTCGGGGGCTGCCAGTTTTGCAATGCCCGAATGACTGAATTGTGGATGAGTTGCTCTAGTTCCGACTCATCAAAAGAAGTGATTTGAAATATTTTTGCCATAACACAAGACTTTGTTGTTCTTGGTGCCAAAGCAAAAGAAAGGTGAAGATATTTAACAGTCGAGAGACTCTCTCTAAGCAAGTAGGAGCTAACCTAGATCAGAATATGGCGGTATAGAAAACTTGGCTTTTTTGAGTTCACTCAAAGAATTACCGTCTAAAGAAATTTCTTTTTCTAGATTAGCTATGGTAGTACTTCCAAAATCAAACACACTCCAAGATATTTTTGCAGTTTTTCTATATGACCACTCGGAACTGTACAGCGGCGCCTCAATGTAGCCATTATTGATTAATTGCTGGATAATAAATCCGGCAACAGAAGGCCTACACAAGAACCGTAACTTCTCATGACTATTAAAAAGTCGATTTGCCGGCTCAGCAGATGATTCAACTCCTTTTATATCAACACTGGTATGAATCACATAAGCCGTATCAATAATGTGAGCCATTCCTATTAAATAGCGGACAATGGTACCTACTCGATCTAACATTTCGAAATCAACTTCCCGTATGGTCTCATCTCCATTGCTATTGGTTAAATACGAGACCCGGTCCTGCAATACTGGAATGAGTATTTGGTAGCTTGAAAGGCGACTTTGACAATCTGCAAACCTCAGGCGCAAGTATTGCAAATATCTTATCTTATCAGCTAAGAGGTTTTTCGTCGCCAACGTTGTACTTACCTCTCTTTCGAACTCTCTAAGCACGTTTGTTTTGCGATCTAAACCCCACTTTACAAGATGTCTATCTAGATATTCCAAGGTTTCAACAGTTGGCAATATCCATCCAAAAGACTTGGTTGTTTTACCCTGCCAGTCCTTGACATCATAGTCAGAATGTGCTGTCAAAGCCTCGTTGAACAATCCATAGAGTAGTTCTTCCCAGCGATTAATGGCCTGATCTGAATATTCCAAGTAAGTCGACATCGTTGATAAATCTATTTAAAATGATCATGGGCAAGCATCCTCATCGCTGTTTCCTCTCCCGAAACTTTAATATACTTCATGAAAGCTAATTCCGTTTTATGACCTGTTATACGCATTATGTCAATCGTCGGTACTGATGCAAGATATGCATTGGTTGCAAAAGACCGGCGAGCTGTATGAGTCGAAATGACTTTATGTTTTTCAACATAAGAAATCACACGTCTCCCACCTTTCGTGATTGCTGTTTCCGTCATCTCATTAAGCCCGGCCCTATTTCCAATCTCTTTAATATACTCATTCATTTTCTGGTTACTTATAGGACTTGGGATAGCAGACGCATATTTCTCGAAAATTTTTGATACCCTGGGATTAATGGGGATGGTAACCTGTGATTGGGTCTTGCTTGTAATAATTTTCAACAATTGCCCATTGTGAATAATGTTCTCTTTGCGGAGCTGGGAAAAGTCAGAGAATCGCAAGCCAGTGTAGCATCCAATCAGAAATAAGTCGCGGACTCTATCAAGTTTTTTATCTTTTTGTAAGTCTAACTCAAAAATTTTATCTAAGTCGATATTTCTCAAGTATATCGCTACTGACTCTTCATTGGGCTTATTAAATTCATCACTTTCAAATATTCTATTATCATGAAGCCCTTCTGCTCCCGCAGCGCGCATCCAAGCTTTTAAATGCTTAATCTGGTTACCAATGCTATTGCTCGCATATTGTTTGCTGTTCGTTAGCCACTTGATAAACTTCTGATGAAAATTAAGATCAATACTGTCGAAGTCTATTTGCAAGTTTCGAAATGCCTGAAATTCGTAGAGATTTGTAAGTGTAGTCTGATGAGTTTTTAAAGTTACCGGCATATATCTTTTGTTCCGCCTGCGAACTAATCTCTCTCCTGATTTAGATTCATCGATAAACCTCTGGGCAAATTCCAGCAACGTTTCTCTACGTTTTACGACCTTTTCCAAAGGGGTTCTCTTCTTAAATTCCTTATTGAGATGGGACTTGAAAAGCTCTGGTGTGACTTCTAATCCTGAGAGATCGAAGCTACGCCTCAATTCGAGAACTTTCGCTTGATACCTATCCAACTGCATATTTGCCTCCTTACAATTTCTTCTTTGTACACGATCCTGTTGATTGATAAAGAATCTCTGCTCACTTAGATTCCAATTGGCCGGTATCGCCTTTTCTCCTGTGGAATACTTCAACCGGAGACCGTTAAATCTATAAATCAGATAAATCAGAGTGGCCGATTCACTACTTGGATCTTTTAAAATAAATTTGACGTCATTTAGCGTACGCTTCATCTTGGCTTTTCTTTTAGAGCAAACATATTAAGGGGACGTATTAGGGGTCGGAAACTATTTACTTACCCTTGCTATTATAAGTAAAATTAACAAAAAATTACTTTGTATATTGCCTTTATTTCAGATAATTAGTAAAGAAAGGCAAAGATCAAACAAAAAGGTTCGAGTCCTTGTCGGCCAACAGTAACTTGAAAGAGCTCAGTTTTCTGAGCTCTTTTTTTGTGCCTTCCTTTTTAAGAATGTGTACAAATTACAATGTCGAAATGCTGCACATAGAGCCGGAAACGCACTATTTAGCTCGTAAAGACTGTATTAAGATACAAATACTTCATTTTGGTGACTTGTAGCATTTGGATAGTATAAAATTTCCAGATGAAATATTACATTTATATGTTTTAACCTAAACAGCACCCATATGAAAATTGACAAAATCAAAAAGCGCGATCGTGAGCGCACCAAGAGTAAAATCCTCAAAGCAGTTGGAGAAGTAATCGAACAGCACGGCACCGAAAAAGTGGGTGTAAACCTCATTGCCCGCACCGCGGGCGTAAATAAGGTTCTGATTTACAGATACTTCGAAAGTGTTGACGGATTGATGGAACAATATGTGAGATCAGGCGAGTACACTTCTACTACGAGTACGGACTACATTGACAACATTCCAACGCTGAAACCGGAAGAGCGAGGAAAGGCTCTTAACGACCTGATGCAGACTTTCCTGAGCGATTTGCGAGAAAGAAAGGCGACACGCGACCTGCTGAGATGGGAGATCGGGACCGGTAAATCAATGTTGTCGGATGCCCGAAACCAGGTAGCTTCTAAAATCCTCACTAAAATCGGTGATCTGCCTAATTACAGCGACACCAGTGCACTCGTTTCATTCTTATCGGCCGGAATCTATTTTATGACCATTTCTACCGATTACCGGCAAAAGATGATTGATGTAGACCTGCATTCGGATGAGGGCTGGCAGCGCATCGAACGCATCATCGAGCATATCATTATGGACATCAGAGATTAGACCTTCAAGTAATCCCAGATTTAAAACAACCGTAAAGTATATTTGTTCTTTCATATGATTATATCAATACCTTTTGAATAAAGCTTGTTCGATGCAAGTAAGTTGACAGGCTAAAAAATATGAGTGTCTTAAAAAAACTAGCTGGTGAAACTGCCATCTACGGAATCAGCACAATGCTGGGCCGTTTTCTGAACTATCTGCTGGTAGCACTTCATACCGACCTTTTTGAGCCTGATCAAATTGCAGCACAGGGACAAATGTACGCTTATGCCGGCCTGGCAATGGTACTTTACACTTTCGGAATGGAAACCGCTTTCTTTCGTTTCGCGCGACAGGAGGCTGATCGAAAAACCTACTATAATCTGATATTAAGCGCAGTAATGATTGTCAGCCTGTTCTTTTCCGGGCTGATTTTCATTTTTGCGGCTGATGCGGCACAAGCGATTCAATACCCGGAAAGCGTCTCAATTGTCCGGATGTTCGCTATTATTATGGCGATCGACGCTATTGTTGCGATTCCCTTCGCGAAGCTGCGACTGGACGGAAAAGGAAAAAAGTTCGTTGTGGTACGCGTGGCGAATATTCTCGTCAACATTTTCCTAAATATCTTTTTCCTGATCATTTGCAGGGATATTTATGCCGGCAAATACCTGGATTTTTTAAAACCATTCGTTGACCTTTTTTATAACCCTGAACACGCTCCGGACTATATCGTACTGGCTAATTTGATTGCTAATCTTTTGTTCTTCTGGTGGTTAAGGCGGGAGTTTTATGGATTCCGTTTTGTTTTCGACAGGACGCTCTTCCAACCGGTCTGGGTTTACGCTTTTCCGATATTGATCATGAATGCGGGCGGTATCCTGAACATGCTGTTCGACCGCACCTTTATCCAGTTTCTGCTGCCGGAAGGTTTTTATCCGGGCCAGAGTAAAAAAACGGCGATAGGGATCTACGTGCAATGTTACAAGCTCTCCATTTTCATGAACCTTGCGATCCAGGCATTCAAATATGCGGCAGAACCCTTTTTTTTCTCAAGAGGAGAAGACAAGAATGCGCCGCCTGTATTCGCAAAGGTCACCAAATACTTTACGATAATCTGCACGTTGATGTGGGTAGGAATTTCCCTGAACCTTGATCTTTTCGCAGCGTTGTTTTTAAAGCAAAAGATTTATCATGAGGGCTTGCCTGTAGTTCCCTGGCTGCTCGCGGGTTATCTGTTCCTGGGTGTATATTATAATGTAGCGACCTGGTTTAAACTGACCGATCAAACACAGTTTGGAACCTGGTTTACGCTTACCGGGGCTGGTATTACGATTGTTTCGAGTTTTATTCTCGTACCGCAAATCGGCTACCTGGGGTTTGCGATCTCATTTGCATTGTCGGGCTTTGTTATGCTGGCTCTCTGCTATTACTACGGACAAAAATATTATCCGGTCCCATACGAAGTAAAATCTGCCCTGGGCTACCTGGCGGCTGGCACCGCGCTGATCTGGGGTTCTTCTCTTTTTAAAATTTCCGAGCTCTGGGTGTCAGTTCCAATCCACATTGCATTATTCGGAATCTTCGCAGCATTTGTCTTTTTCATTGAAAGAAAGCACCTTCCATTTCCCAGAAGGTAATCAGCGTTCCATTTCCCGCAGCAGCTTGTTAGAGAAGAGAAACTCTTTCAATTCAGGAACATCCGTTTTGATAATATCCGAATTAACCCCTTCCCACAATTTTTGTCCCTGATACAAAAACATAATGTTCTGGCCGATCTCCATCACAGAATTCATATCGTGCGTAATGATGACCGTAGTGATCTGATACTCTTCTGTGATTTCTTTGATCAGCTCATCGATTTTCACTGATGTCAGCGGATCGAGCCCGGAATTAGGCTCGTCGCAAAACAGATACATGGGATTCATCACAATAGCCCGCGCGATCCCTACCCGCTTTTTCATTCCACCGCTGATTTCCGAAGGCATCCGCTTTGCCGCAGCTTCCAGACCTACGCGCTGCAGACAAAACAAAACGCGTTCCTGCTTTTCCTGCATACTTTGGTCTGTGAGCATATCCAGCGGAAACCGCACATTTTCTTCCACCGTTTTCGAATCAAAAAGTGCGCCGCCCTGGAACAGCACGCCCATTTCCCGGCGGATAGATTGTTGAGTTTCCTTTTCACCATTATAAAAATCGCGGTCGTTGTAATGCACACTGCCTTTATCCGGCTTTACCAGCCCGATCATGCATTTCAGCAACACGCTTTTCCCGGTACCGCTACCGCCGATAATGAGGTTCGTCTCACCTTTTTTGAAGCTTGCGGATATTCCCTTTAAAACTTCCTTTCCGTTAAATGATTTGGAAATATTTTCGATTTTAATCATTGTGGTCTTTTGTAAAACGGTGGGAGCCTGCCGGCGGGTTACAATAGCAACTGGGCCAGCAGATAATCAGCAACCAGAATGGAAATACAGCTGTTCGTCACCGCGTCGGTACTCGATTTGCCGACTTCCAAAGCGCCCCCTTCGGTATAATAGCCTTTGAATGAAGATATTGATGCGATTAAAAATCCGAATACGAATGGTTTTACGCACATAAAAAAAATATTGTAGGGAACAAAAGAGTCCCTGATCCCATACAAATAGTCACGCTCTGTAATAACACCGGTTAATGTTCCTGCGAGATAGCCCCCTAAAATTCCCAGAAACGCCGAAAATATGACCAGCATCGGAAACGTTACCATCGCCGCGATCACCTTTGGTAAAACCAGGTAAGACGTAGAATTGATCCCCATAACTTCCAGCGCGTCTACCTGCTCGGTAATACGCATGGTACCCAGCTCACTAGCGATATTGGAACCCACTTTGCCTGCGAGCACGATGCAGGTGATCGTCGGGGCAAGTTCCAGGATCTCCATATCCCGTACAATCAGCGCGACAGTGGAGATAGGGATGATAGGGCTGACAAGGTTGTAGGCCGTTTGAATACAGGACACGGCTCCGATAAAAGTAGAGACAATCGCGACTATGAAAATCGAGCTTACGCCTATTCCCACACACTCTTCCATGAATCTCCGCCAGTAAACCGACAGTTTTTCTCCCTTCCCGAACAGCGCTCCTAAAAAAATAAAGTATTTCCCGATTACGGACATAATCTTAATAGTATTCAATATTTTCGGGGAAATTAGGCAAAAAAAGAAGCAATTAGAAAAATGAATCCATTAGCGGTAGTGACGGGAGGCACAAAGGGAATCGGGCGAGCGGTAATTGAGCAGTTTTCGGCGAAGGGTTTCGACATTATTACATGTGCAAGGAGTGAGAGCGACCTGCTCGGACTGAGGGAATCACAAAACGCAGCATTTCCGAATTCGCAAATCTTTACATTAAAGGCTGATCTGTCCGTTCGGACCGAATTGCTCGCATTTCTTGATTTTATTAAATCAAAAAACCGCGCGGCAGAGGTACTTATTAATAACACCGGTGTATTTATTCCGGGCCAGGTCCACAATGAACAGGACGGCGTGCTCGAAAAAACAATAGAAACCAATTTGTATAGTGCCTATTACCTTACGCGGGGACTTCTACCCGAAATGATTGCCCTGAAAAAAGGTCACATTTTTACGCTTTGTTCTACTGCGAGCATCATTGCATACCCCAACGGAGGCTCTTATTGTATATCGAAATTTGCGCTCTACGGAATGACAAAAGTACTCAGGGAGGAAATGAAGCCACATCAGATAAAGGTTACCGCGGTTCTCCCCGGTGCAACACTAACTGATAGCTGGAAAGGCACTACACTGCCCGAAGAGCGGTTTATTGATCCGAAAGATGTGGCGGAGGCGATCTGGTCAGCCTATTCACTTTCGGGCCGCACTGTTGTAGAGGAAATTTTAATCCGGCCTCAGTTGGGAGACCTGGATTGATTAGTGAACGTAGCGCAATTTTACTAAATTGCCGCATTTTTAAAATTATTTATTAAAACCTTTAACTTGTTTCATGGAACAATACCTCGGCATAGACGTGGGCGGTACTAACGTAAAAATGGGAATCGTTGACGCTACGGATGGGAGAATTTCAAATTTTTACAGCCATGATACCGCCAGCTGGCGCACCTCAGGACATTTTATAGAACGTTTAGGTGATGCCATCGCATTACAGCTTGTGGAATATCCCGAGGTCAAGAAGGTAGGAATTGGTGTTCCGGGACTCACTACCCGAGACAGGACTACTTTAATAGAAATAACCGCAATCCCTGAAATTGACGGGATCGCTATCGTTCCCGACTTAAAGGCAAGATTTCCAAATCATGATTTTTATCTGGAAAATGACGCCAATGCTGCGGCTCTGGGCGAATATTATTTTGGCGAAGACAAACTTCCGGAAGACTATATCTTCGTAACCCTTGGTACGGGAATCGGTGGAGCGGCCATTATTGATAAGAAAGTTTTCAAAGGCGGTGGCGGTAATGCCATGGAGCCCGGCCACGTGCCTTCTAAAAATGGAAAGGTACTGGAAAGAAATATTGGCAAAAAGGAACTGCTTGAGTTGGCCCATTCCATGCGGGCAAACTATGAGGGCTCAACGCAACTGCCAGCGGACGGTACAATTTCAACAACCGGGTTAGTAGCAGCAGCTTCGGGCGGTGATGAACTGGCGAAGCAGATTTTCTACGAAATGGGCTATTTGCTTGGCGAAGGCCTTGTTTCGATGGTACGCATCCTTGACATTACAACAATTTTGATCGGAGGTGGTATTTCTGCTTCGTTTGAATTTATTTTGCCTGCGATTAACGATCGTTTCAAATACTGGTTAACGCCTTACTATCTGAAAACCATTACGGTGAAACGTGCCACATTAGCGAATGACGCAGGTTTGCTTGGAGCCGCTTCGTTATGTTTCGATTAAAAATCAAAGCCATTTAAAATAAAATAAATAATTCTACACGTTATAGTTTCGGATGAAATTATCAGTAATAGTTCCTGCATACAACGAAGAAAAAACCATCTGGAAAGTACTGGATAAGCTTAAATCCGTTGAATTAATAAATAGCTTTCAAAAGGAGATCGTGATCGTGAACGATTGCTCTTCCGACAATACGGAGGGTGTCGCAAAGCGGTTTATGGCAGAAAATCCACAACTGGAAATCAGCTATTTCCGGCACGAATTTAACCAGGGAAAAGGTGCTGCACTGCATACGGGCTTTCGCCGCGCCACCGGAGATTATATTATCGTGCAGGACGCAGATCTCGAATACGATCCGCAAGAGTTCAATATTCTTTTAAAACCGGTGGTTGATGGTTACGCTGATGTGGTTTACGGCTCTCGTTTCATGGGAGGACGCCCGCACCGGATCCTGTTTTTCTGGCACACGATCGGAAACAAGTTCCTTACATTCCTGAGCAATATGTTCACGAACCTCAATCTGACGGATATGGAAACTTGCTACAAGCTTTTTAGGTCAGATTTACTTAAAAACCTTTCACTCCAGGAAAAACGATTTGGCTTCGAGCCCGAGGTAACTGCCAAAATATCTAAAATCCCGAAAATCAGGATTTACGAAGTGGGCGTGTCATACTATGGCCGCACTTACGAAGAGGGAAAGAAAATTAACTGGAAAGACGGTTTTCGCGCACTTTACTGCATTGTAAGGTATGGCTTAGGTAGTTAATATCCTTCGTATATATTTGCCTGACATATATTAAATGACAGGAGAAAGCCGGAATCCTGATCAGATCCCGGCTTTTTTCATTTTTAGATTAAAGTTTGTTGTGAAGCGCAAATTCCTTTAAGAGCCTCGGATAATCTATAAATCCACAACAACTGCATGAATGCCACTTCCTGCCACAGTTCCTGTATAGGTTTTTGATGGGTTTGAAGGATGTTTAATTTCAATCGCATGTTTCAGATTATCTGCAAATACATTGAAATAATAGATCATCATTTTGTTACCAGAGATCCGGCATCGCGCAAGCCCTCTTTTATCAAAATAGGCGCTGATAATGTCACTCCCATTTGCTTTTCGTTCGACCCAACTGCCGCCATCAAGTCGATAGCTGCAATACACCGGTGATCCTCCAGCGACCTGCCCGCCTGTTTGCATCCACAAGAGATTTCCGAAATAAGTATAGTCGCCACTCCCGCCAAGTGGAATGTAAAAGTCTTGTGCAGGCAATCCGACACCTAATAAATAATAGAATGGAAAACTTGCGGGCCCGCCAGGAGCCGGCCGCCAGTAATCCATACTTTGATTAATAGGTTGATAAAAACTGACTGGCTTTTTACTTTCCGGCTGCTTCAAAATTGTCCCCCAGTCAACAAAAATATTACCGTACTCGTGCGCAAGAAACCCCATCAGAATCTGAAAAGACGGACTATGCAGTGGCTTGTCCGATCTGAAAAGTGTCCCCTCGGCGTAAGGCGTTCCCACCGTAAATGACTCCGGCGCCCATTCATTTTGATTAAACAGGAACATACCTGTGTTCTTCCCCAGCTTTTTCCAGATTTCCATCAGAAACAGAGTATTTAGAGTCGATCCCGGATTTAAATCAAATGGGCCGTAATAAATGGCTTCCATTACCGTGTTTGTTCGCGAAAGTGACCCGCCGGCATGATAAAGGGATTTCAGGCTCCACTGGCTTGGTTCCTGTGAATACATGGCTTCCCACTGCGCACGGGATGTTCCGGTATGGTTTAAGTTGTAAGGACTTGCGGAATAGTAATTATGACACAAATAAAAAGGCTTTTGGTCCTGACCTTTTTTTGCCTCGTACAACTTGGCGAGTTCGTCATAAAACGAATTCCACATAGGCTTATCCGCCGGCATAAAAGGGAAGTTCTCCATTGTTTCACCGATCCAGAGGTTGGTAGCATTACCAGCGTTCCAGGTTTCGTGCGCTTTCGCCCTTGCTTGCGCATCTGTGAACGGACCATTGGGCCAGCATTTCTTATTGTAACCATCTACCCAAAGCTCTTCTCCATTACATGGCAAACCGAAAATAGCAGGTATAGTAGGCACGCCATTATAGTCCCTGCCCGGATAATTCGCTTTGAAGGAAGCGATCGAACCTTCATTCATCAGGTTGTTACGGTTATAATGTGTGCTTCCCTTTTGCATCGTCTGCGCCCATGAGTAGGTTTGCTTCGTCGGTGGCTGAACAAACACGTGTCCGGGAGGCATAGAAATTTGAGGGCTTACTTCCATAAACCCCGGAAGAAGGGTGGTCGGATCATAATTGGCAGGAATCGTATTTACAAAAGTGACTGCCTGGTTTTGTGAAAAAACCGTTACGCTGCGGAGCAGCAGGAAAAATATTAGAAATCTTTTCATGGCTAATTGAATATGAATGTGGTTAAACCGCCTCTCGCACCTGAAACCAATTGCTGAACAGCGTCTGACTGATAGTAGTATCCGCAACCGTCGCCTGGGCAGGGCCACCGGTTCAAGGTATCCAGCCCTATCTTGGTCGCCATCTTAACTACCCGACCCGGGCTATTGGTCTGCCAGGGTTCATTCGACAAATTAGTTGCCCTTTTTATCCATTTATTACCAACAAAGTAGGACCATTCATAACCTGCCGCCAGGCTTACGGTCCCATTGTCGCTGATCAGCCAACACCCTGGATTGGCAGGATCGGGCACGATGGATAAGTTCAGTACCTCTGGAAATCCTGACGATGCTATCTTAGGCGAAACGGCCATTCCTGCACAGCCTCCCGTTTGAGAGACATTGACCAATGCCGATTTTCCACTGACGCAGCCATTAAGAGTGACTGTGGCATAGTAGCTTCCGGGTTGGCTTGTGAGATAAGTGGTGCCCGATCCGACCTGAACTTCATTTCGGAACCACGTAATAGTTCCCGAAAAGTTGGACGCAGTTAAAGTGACACTTTGATTCGTGGCCGGGCAAACGGTATTTCCGGATGTTTTGCTAACGGTGGGTACCGGCGGACTACTGCAATTCGTGCAATTCAGAGCCTCGCCTTCCCATTTCACACAACTCTTTAAAATCTGGTCAGGAATCGTTTTTCCTGAAAGAAGCGGCAGCCAGTCCCCATGTGTTCTGTTTCCATTTTTCCAGTAAGCCACCGCACATCCTGATTCCAGGTGCACCACAACCTGATTAGAGGGGGAAGAGCCTATAACCTGCCCCTCAGCGAAAGTGTAGCCAGAGCATATTACATCATTCCCATTTCCACAATTGTTGGTCTGTGCAATAACAATTGCAGCCGACACCGGGCTTGTGCAACCGTTTAGGGTGCAAGTGGCAGTATAACTTCCGGCATCATTTCTTGTGATCGTGCTGCCCGTACCAACTTGCACTCCATCCTTGAACCAGATAACATTTCCCGTACAGCCGGTGGCCGCCAACGTCACAGATTGATTGGACGATGGACAAACAGTAGTACCCGAAGTTTTGCTGATACCCGGGGCAGGAGGCGATATACAACCGGTACAGTTGACGGCTTGCCCCTCCCATTTCACGCAACTTTTCAGGATATTGTCGGGGACAGATTTGCCGGTTAACAAAGGTATCCAGTCCTGATGTACTCTATTCCCGTCCGGCCAGCAAGCTACCGCACACCCGGATTCAAGCCGAATTTTAACCTGATTTGCCCCGGATGACCCAATGATCTGCCCTTCGGAAAAATTGTACCCCGAACAGGTTACCGGATTTTCGACGGTCTGTTGTTCAACCACACAGATCCTATCCTGCCTGCAACTTCCTCCGCCGGTACCGGCAATCCGGATCGTATTATTGCCTGCCGCGAGTGCGACAGTGAAGGCCTGTTCGGCGAAAACAATATTCCAGGCCCCGGAATTGGGCAGGTTAAGATTTTGCTCATTGGCACCGTTGACTTTGACATTAATATTCGGTGGCGAGGATGAATAGTACCGGAGCGTTACCTTGTAAGTGCCTGAGCTGGGCACTCCTGATAATACATAGTCGACATAATGATTGGTTGCGTTTTCGGTACCCCTTGTTTTCCCATTGGAAGCCGTTGGGTCATCGGTTATCATTCCGGTTGCACCCTGCATGGATTCGGACTCGAAACATTGACTGTATCCTGAAATCGCAGCTACCCGACTTTCATTGAAATCCGTTATTAACTTCATTTTCAAGCTCCCCCGATACAGGAACCTGCCAGTTTCCGAAGAATATTTTGTACCTCTTAACAAAATAAAATTTGCCTCGTCCGAAAAATTCTTAAACTTTCCTCTCAGCACATAATGTGCCTCCGTTCGCTTCCTATCGAGTTTTTCGCCTATATAATCATGGTAATTGCCTCCTGTTTGCTCAAAATTTTCAGGACATGCGAGCCTTATATTAAAATTTGCGTCTAAAAGTGTAGTTGCAAGTGACGCAGCGGGTATTGGCCTGAGGACACATTTAATCGTTATTTCAAATTCCTCCCCTATTGACACTGCCGCTTTGTCAACAGATATAGAAAAAGAAACCGGGTCAATATCCGCTTCACCGGTGTTGTCGTGAGAGGCAGCTTGTGCAGCACTTAATGTCATTAAGAATACAAACAGATTCGTAACCCATTGTAATGTTTTACTGATAGTGGTGATTTTCATTTTAGCACATATTTAGATGAAGAGCCGTAAAATTACTTTCATCCGATTTGTATTAAATGTAAATCCTTACCTCAAAATAAAGGGTATTAATACCTCATTTTCTGAGGTATTGTGAATTAATAATATACAAATAGATTTACAGGAAAATGAGTTGATATCGCTGACATAACCTTAACCGAATATTACACAACTTTATATCATCAGTACTAATACTTTACACATTACTATTTATGATCTTAAATTCTGACCCTGCTCCCATCAGTTCCGATTTTATATCGGAACCAACCTACCCGATTTTCTATCATAGGCTTTTCAAATTAACAATGCGCGAATGGAGCGTATTGCTTCTGATTGGCGATGGTTTAACGACAAGCGAAATCGCTGAGCATTTATTCGTCGAACCAAAGAGTATTGCAAATTACAAAGGCAGGATAAGAATGAAATTAAAGCTAACCGGCCAGAATTCATTGTTCGTTTTTAGCTTTTCCAATAAAGAACATTTAAATAAAATACATCAAATGCTGCAACCCTGATTACAGCTATCCAATCTATTTTTTTCAAACCAGCTGGTAAAAATTTGCTGGTATTTACAATTTTTTCACACACTATTCAAAATGACTTCCGGAAATCTGCGCAAACTAACATTGGTATATCTATTACTACCGAACCTGTTGTTTTTGATATACTGGGTAAAACCCTCCATTGCATTCCTGTTCATGCCAGCCTTACTTTTTCTGACCTTTACCAATTGCAAAGAATATCCTGGTACTGATTGGCTTTTTATGTGCGATATCATAAAAATTTGCACTATGGCACTTGCATTGTCAGTCCTTTCCGGAATTGGTGGACTCTGTTATCAAACCGATGACCATTGGGGCCACAATGTGAAACTATTCGAGTTGTTTACCAGTCCCTGGCCACTACATAGTCCTGCCAACGGACCTGTCATTTCCTATTATTTTGGCTACTATGTTGTTCCAGCGCTATTTTTCAAATTGACCGGACATATCCAGGTCGGTGTCATGGTAATATGGACTGCGGCAGGTTTTGCGATAGGCATGGCATGGATCTACCTTGTGCTGAACAAAAAATTGCTGTTGGTATTCCTTACATTATGCGTAGGTGATTTTCCCAGAGTGCTCCGTTGCTTTTTAAGCTTCTTCCATATCAGGCTATACGAGTTTGGCGACTTTGGAGTAGAGCATTGGTCGGTTCTTGAAAATATTTTCTGGGCACCCAACCAGGTGATTCCCGCGTTGATCATTGGGGGAATGATCATGCATAGCATCCGTAATAAGCATGAGATTGAAAGATTATATTTTCCGTTATCGCTAACATTCTGGTGGGCGGTTTTCCCTACTTTTTTTGGATGTATATTCCTGGCATTTATAACCATTAAAAAATCAAATAATCTTTTAGGAAAGGTATTTTCATTTTCATACTTAAAGAATGTGTATTTGCCGGGACTGTATATGCTTTTGATGATCCTGTTCTTCTCATCACACAAATCCACGCCTGTTTCGGGGTACTTATGGAAATTCAGCGATTCGGGAATTGATTATGCTATTGAATACATATCCAATATATTACTCAATACCGCCATCTTCATATTTACATATTTGACTCTAATCAAATTGAATCGTCCAAAATTATCTTCTTTTACATTTCTGATTGCACTGCTCATTATTGTAATTTCCGCTTTGTACAGGCTCGGCAAAGCAAACGATATATTGACGCGTGGAATGATGCCGGTATTTATCGTTGCAGGAATTCATTTACTTTTTCCGCTTTCCGTAAATCGAAAATATTTAAATATAGAACGATCGAAAACAGGGCATTTGTTGGCCTTGGTGATTGTTCTATTTTCTATCACTTCCATATTTGGCATCAGCAGGATAGGAAGAGCATTACATTATAATCAAATTACTGCAACATTATTTCCGGACAGAATCAAATTTGCACCACTACCGTATGACCAATATAAAAATATTCACGATGTGTTAGTCGACAGATGGTCTGAATTGGAAGCAAGACAATATATGGGCGATATACAGTCCTTTTATCAAAAAAAAATAGCCCCGGAAAACCCGGAGCTACCTGAATGACGAAGGCTACTATACGTAACTGAATTTTATTGTTTAACAATTTGCTGGCTGATCACATTGCCGTCAGTCTGTTTTACTGACAAAACGTATAGTCCCGCAGGTAGAAACGATACGCGAACCTGGTATTGCTTTTCAGATTTCAATACAGCTGAAGTTATAATTTGTCCTGCGGCATTCGAGAGCGACACTGTCCCGCTCACTGGATTTTTGAATTCTACACTTAAAAAATCGGAAACCGGATTCGGGTACACCTTCCAGAACAGCGCCTTTCCGGAAGGTTCAACGGATAGTAAAGGAAGCATTTTTACGGACGTAACCTTCGCATTTGACTGCGATTTTGTACTAAAAGCCTGAATCCGATAACTGTACGTCTCATCTGGCGCCACGCTTTTATCTTCGTAAGAGAGCGCTTTTCCATCGTAATCTTCAACCAGCTCAAAGTCGGTATCTTCCGGCCCTTTCCGTTCCAGAATGAAGGTCTCCGCCCCAGCCGACTGCCACGAAACCAGCACAGTTGCCACATCCGATTCTTTTGCTTCAAAAACCGGGAATGTCAATGCATCCGCAATGGCGATTTCCTGGAACGAAAATGCGCCCAGTCCCCTGCTGTTTTTCAGGAAAGGGCCGTGATAGGTATCTACTTTTTCACCTTTGTAAGCCGGCAAATAGGTCAGCTTTTTCGCCTCCGAAGTTTTGCTCAGCTTCAAGGTGACAATGTTCCCGCTGGCTGTACCGGAAGCAAGGTCCGCTGGCTTGGTTTCATCGCCATCAAAGAAAAAGACTTCTTTAAGACCCTTCAGGAATTTCTTTCCGCCGACTTCTTCTACAAGCGTGTCCTTCGGCCAGAACAAACGTTGTCCAGCTTCAAAATAAAGCTTGATTTCATCCTTTTTGTCGGAAGTATAAAACACCTTTTGTACATCCGGACATGCTACATTGCTGGTATCGGCAGAGCCATAGAACATAGGCTGTATAAATTGAAAAAACCTTCTGCCAAGCTCCTGATATCCGGCTAAACTATAATGGATCCCGTCAAATCCCGGCAGACCATTCACATTGAAGTGATCGGTTTTAGGATAAATATATTTGGTCTTCCTCTGAAATTCACGGATTGTGCCCGCTACATAAAATGGATTGAACAATACAGGAATTTGTACAACAATATAGTTCTCAACCTCAGGATAATCCGTTTGCCAGTATTTGAAAAGCTTGTCATACTGCTGCTCATAGTTCCGGATATCCTCAAGTGCCTCTTGCTCGCCCTGATACCAGAAAAACGCCCGGATCCTCTTAGGCCTTGCAGATTTGATTCTGCGATAAAGTAACCCGTATAAGGTAGCCGAAGCAGGATCCTGTTCATTCCTGTCGACGTGGTACGAAATATAAGAACCGGGTAAGGCGCCATTGATCACACAGGTCGGAATACTGTCCTTTTCAAGTATTCGTCTTTGAAGCTCCACTCCCCACGCGCCTGCGTAAGGCCATGACCACGAAGAGGCAATCCACAAAGTATCGCCAATTCCAACCGACGGGTCTGTATCTGGAATACGGGCAATTGTGCGCGCATACTTGTTGGTCCAATTCCCGAAGTGTGTTGCGGCAGCATTGGATTGTCCGCTGATCACATAAAAATCCCCGGCCACCACATTCGTTCGTTTTACGACCAGTACCGAATCACCTGATTTGCAGGCATAAACCTCAAAATCATAGTCAGCCATTTCAGCTTTGATCTTAGGTGTCATCTCAAAGTTGGCAAAGCTTTGTTCACCGTAGTCCAGCGTATCCTTGAGATATGCGAATCGTTTCGTGTTTCGGAAAGTGACGACAGACATATATTCCCAGCCTTTTGCTTCAATCCGACCCGCAATCTGAACTTCGGCCGTGTTATCGTCTTCCCTGGCATAGAGCTGCATATCCTTGGGAAGCTTATTAAATGCGACTGCAAAAAACCGCTGACTGTATGCTGTCTTGCCGCATAGTAATGAGATCAGGATCAGCAAATAAAGAGAATGCTTACGCGTAAACTTCATTTCATTCAAAAACTTTTACGATTCTAAAATGTATTCTTAACGAATAAATATATTGTTATTGTTTTGTATCCATGGCAGGTTCGCTGGCCGCATCGGGCCTGGAAAGTGCCCAATGCTCGTCAAACATTGCCAGGAACCATAAAGCCATGATTACCGGCAGGGAATATTTATCCCATGACAATTGCGCTTTACCCAGCAGCAAAACATTGAAGGCTACCATCCAGCTCGCCAGATTGAACCGCGGAGAAAAGAACCGCATCAGGGTGATCAGCGCCAGAAGTCCGAAGCAAATTTGCTTCAACAAACCGCTTATACCGAGTGTCATGAAAGCCTGATCGATATAACCCAAGTAAGGCCACGTGAAATATGGATTATATGCTTGCTTTGCGGGAAAGAAAAAAACAATTAACCCAACCAGGATTACAAAGCCGATAAATGATTTAGGAAAAAGCCTCGGAAAGCTGACCAGGTAACGCAGCTTGCCGGTGATCAGCATTTCGGGGATTACATAGTAAACTGCTATTACCACTGACGCATAGAGCAAATAGCCAGGATTGTATTGCACCAGTTTGTCGGAATCATAATGCTGCTCGGCCATAACCGCCGCGGGCGCCGGGCCTTTCCATAACAGAATCCACGGTACAATACTCAAAACAGCAATTGCATAAAAGATCCAGCTTCTTTCAGAAAAAATCCGTTTGAAAAACAAACCAATGCCGGAAGTTCTTTTCAAGTGCTCAAAAAGTTCGTAAGCTGCCACTGCTGCCGGAAAGGCCAGCATATATTGTCGGCAGCATACAGCTGCCGCGAACAACAACATCCCTGCCCAATGCTCGCGTTTCAGATAAGCCACGATCCCTGCCAACACGAAAAACATGGCGAAAATGTCGGTGTAATAGTAGATGCTCACGAGGTAATAATTGGGAAACAGCAGCAAGCCCGCGAGACAAAGCCAGAAACGCCTGCTCCGCCCGGGGCTGTTCCACACAAAAAGCATAAGCAATGCAAAACTTGTAAATGCAGTCAGCAGACGCAGTACCTGGATATTTTCACCAAATAACTTAACCACCCAGCCACCCAGAATGAAGGGAATGGGCGTATTAAGCTCGTTATAACTTTTAAGAAGTTCAATAGAAGGGAGCGGCTCGGTGCTGAAAAGAATGGCGGCTGGCAGATAGTGGAACTCGTCCTGATACAAGCCCATTGTAAACCTATCCTTTATAAAAAAAACCGCGACAAAAACTAAAGCTAGAAATATTGAAACGTACAGTTTTCTTGAATTCATAGATCAAATGAAATTAACCTCCGCGTTTAAGGCGATCCCAAATTTAGTCTTTACAGAGTCTTGAATACGCTCAGACAATGCTTTGATTTCGTGACCGGTCCCACCTCCGTAATTGACCAGTACCAGCGCCTGCTTTTCGTGGACACCAACATTTCCCTGCCGGTACCCTTTCCAGCCTGCCTGCTCGATCAGCCAGCCCGCCGGTACCTTCATAACTTCATCGTTAACGGGATAACCAGGGAGTTGGGAATAACTCTTTTTCAATTTTTCAAACACTGCAGCCGAAATTTCCGGGTTTTTGAAAAAACTGCCGGCATTGCCGATTTTTGCCGGATCGGGAAGTTTGCTTCGCCGGATCTGCATGATCGCCTCACTCACATCGCGGATGGTCGGATCCGTCACATTCATTTCGAGCAGCGTTTTCTGCACATCGCCGTATCCTACGTTAAGACCTGGCTTTTTAGATAAAATGAAAGTGACGCCCGTGATAATATATTGGCCTTTTGCTTCCTTTTTAAAAATGCTCTCCCGGTACCCAAAGCGGCATTCTTCTTTCGAAAATAACCGCGTTTCTCCAGATTCTATTGATACCGCTTCAACAGATTCAATGACATTTTTTACCTCAACACCATAAGCGCCAATATTTTGCATAGGCGCGGCGCCTACGCTTCCCGGAATCAGGGAGAGATTTTCCACGCCCGCGTATCCGTGATCCACACAGTACATCACGAATGCATGCCAGCTTTCGCCGCCGCCGACTTTCAGCCGGATATAGGTTTCATCTTCGCTTATCTTCTCAATTCCTGTTAGCTGCGGGTGAATTACCAGTGCGTCTATATTTTGGGTAAATAAAATATTACTGCCGCCGCCGAGAATAAATTTTGGCTTTTGTTTCCACTCCGGGTCAGTCAGAATTGACTTTAATTCCGTTAAAGAGGTAACCTCCGCAAAATAGCTCGCCGTCGACTCGAGGCCGAAAGTATTGTAATTGCGAAGCGGGTAATTGGCTTGAATTTGCATTGATAATGTGAATAACGAAGGTAAAGTTAGGTATTACATTCAAAACTAAGTGGTATGGCGATTCATCCTTTTTTGCTTAAGTTTGCAGGTTCAGTAACCATTATTGGCTATATGAAGCTGAAAAAGAATTGCTTATTGATATTGCAACTCGGCATCCTGGTTGTTTCCGGCTGTGCTAAAAAGACAGTCGTCAGCTCAACCAATGCGGAGTACAGGGAGGATCTGTCAGCAGTCCGGCCACGCTATGAATATGTAGAGCCTGTGTTTGACAAACCGGAAACAGAAGCGTCTCCCAAGACAATTACCACTCCAAAAGCAGACGTAGACAAGCCGCTTTATGTCAACAAAAAACTGGAAGCGGCATTGGACACCATATCAAAACATAACAAGTCGGTCCGTTACATTAATGGTTTCAGGATACAGATTTATGTGGGCAATGTGCGGCAGGAAGCTGACGGCGCCAAAACCTTTATTTACCAGACATTCCCCGACCTCAATCCATACGTTTCTTATTCTCAGCCGACCTATCGCGTAAAGGTTGGCGATTTCATGTACAGAAGTGACGCAGAGCATTATCTTGATTTGATCAGAGAACAATATGCATCAGCAGTAATCCTTGCGGACCGCGTCGACATCAAAAGAAGTTTGATGGTAAATCCAACTGCTGAGAGAAACTAAGCCATTTTATTTTTAACCCGGATTTTTTGTCCATTTATTCATTTTAGTAAGGCCTAATGAAAAAAGCATTAATTACCGGGATTACCGGTCAGGATGGAGCCTATCTTGCTGAGCTCCTTTTGAGCAAAGGATATGAGGTGCATGGTATCAAACGCCGCAGCTCTTTGTTCAATACTCAGCGGATCGACCATATTTATGAAGACCCGCACGAAAAAAACGTGCGTTTCCACCTGCATTACGGTGACCTCAGCGACTCAACGAACATCATCCGGATCATCCAGGAAGTACAGCCTGACGAAATATATAACCTGGGCGCGATGTCGCACGTGCAGGTAAGCTTTGAAGAACCGGAATATACTGCCAATGTGGACGGAATCGGTACTTTGCGAATTCTCGAAGCAGTTCGTCTGCTGGGATTGACCAAAAAAACAAAGATCTACCAGGCATCTACTTCAGAGCTTTACGGATTGGTACAGGCCGTTCCGCAGTCTGAAACAACACCATTTTACCCGCGTTCACCTTATGCAGTAGCTAAATTATACGGTTACTGGATCACGGTGAATTACCGCGAAGCTTACGATATGTTTGCTGTAAATGGTATCCTTTTCAACCACGAATCGCCCTTGAGAGGGGAGACTTTCGTGACCAGAAAAATCACCCGCGCAGTAGCACGTATCGCATTGGGCTTGCAGGATAAGGTATACCTGGGTAACCTGGACGCGCAGCGCGACTGGGGCCACGCCAAAGATTTCGTAGAAGCAATGTGGCTGATCCTGCAACAGGATACCCCCGAAGACTTCGTGATCGCGACCGGTATTACTACCCGCATCCGCGATTTTGTCAGAATGGCATTTGAGGAAGTAGGAATTGAAGTAGAATTCTCAGGCGAAGGCGCTGGTGAAACTGCGAAGGTCGTAAAATGCAACAATCCGGACTTCCAGATCGAAGCGGGCAGAGAAGTAGTTGCTGTTGACCCACGCTATTTCCGCCCGACGGAAGTAGAGCTGCTGATTGGAGATCCGACCAAATCGATGACCAAGCTGGGCTGGAAACCGAAATATGACCTGAAAGCATTGGTAAATGACATGGTAACTGCCGATTTGACACTGTTCAAAAAGGACAGATTGCTGGAAAGCAGCGGCCACCGTGTTCCAAACTATTACGAATAAGAATACGTTTGACCCAAATAAGAAGGCCCGGCAGCTGATTGCTTCCGGGCCTTCTTTTATCTATTTTACATCATTTAAATGACCGCCTTACCAGGCTTGCCAATCGATTTACCGATTTTAATCAGATCTTCCGGTTTGGTATAGCCCTTAACAGTTCTCACAACTTTCCCTTTCGGATCGATAAAGAACAAAGTAGGATAGACTTCAAGTTTATATTTTTCAGCCAGTGCAGGTCCCTCGCCGCTTTCCATATCAAATTTTACATTGATAAATTTTTGGTTAAAAACCTCGGCGACATCGTCGCGCGTAAATACATTCTTCTGGAGCAGTTTGCATGGTCCGCACCAGGTTGTGTAAGCGTCAAAGAAAATCATCTTATTTTCCGCCTTGGCCTTTTTCAGTATGGCAGCCCAGGACGCCTCTGTAAATTGGATCCCCTTTTCTGCTTTCCCGTCCTTCTCTCCATTTTCGGCGCGGGCGACCGAGTATGTCAATGCCAGAACAGTGAGTAGCAAACCTAGTTTTTTAAGATTTCTCATTCTTTTTAATGTGTTTACTTTTATAGTATCTAATAACGAAAATACGCGCCCCACTTATTTTACAAAATTACATGCACAACAGGTCACATTTTCATACATAATGTTTTGACTCTAAAAAAAGTACCTTTGCAGCTTCATTAACATAGAAATCGTATGAAAGTTCAGGATGCAAGGTATGTGATGAGCAATTCGGATTATATGAAATGCCCTGATCCTGTTTTGCCTGAGTATGCATTCATTGGCCGGTCCAATGTGGGCAAATCGTCGCTGATCAATATGCTGACAGGCAAAAAAGCTTTGGCCAAAACCTCCCAGCAGCCAGGCAAGACGCAGCTGATCAATCATTTTATCGTCAATGAAATCTGGTACCTTGTCGATTTACCGGGTTATGGCTATGCCAAAGTCGCCAAAACCGAGCGGGAAAAATGGGAGAAAATGATCAATGATTACCTGTACAACCGGCCTAACCTGATCTGTACGTTTGTTTTAATCGACGTGAGGCATAGTGCGCTGGCCGTCGACCTGGAATTTATGGCGCAGCTGGGAGAAGCAGGTATTCCATTTCATATCATTTTTACCAAAGCAGACAAGCTTAAGCCAGGCCAGGTCATCACACAGGTAGAAGCTTACAAAAAGAAACTTGCAGATATTTGGGAAGAAATTCCGCCGATGTTCGTCACCTCAGCAGAAAAAAATGAGGGAAGGGATCCCATTTTACAAACAATAGAGGCTTACAATAAGGCGTTTCAGAATTCACAAAAAAGCTGAGGTTGTTTCGCGAGGTATCTTTGCGTTATTTTGCCGGAAAATAGTAAGTCTGAGTACGCCATATTCAAATCAGAAATATCAAATAGAAAAAAGGATGAGTGAAAAAGTAGAGTCTACAGGAATGGAGCTGTTGAAGGAAATAGCAAATGTTTCAGGTAAGGGCGGACTGTTCCGTATTCTCAAACCCAGTCGTGCCGGGGTAATTGTTGAAAGCCTGGATGAAAAACGTGAAAAAACGCTGATCGGCCCCACTGCCCGGGTTTCTGTTCTGAAAGACGTTTCTATTTTTACAGAAGGCGAGCAGGAGTCGGTGCCACTAGAGGAAGTTTTTACCAATATACGCGAGGCGCATGGCGAGCAGGTAGCGCTGCCTGTGAAAACTTCTTCGGATAAAGAGTTGATCGAATTCCTGGCTAAAATCCTGCCTGATTTTGATCGGTCGAAAGTGTATGTATCTGATATCAAGAAAATTATAACCTGGTATAACTTACTTTCCAAATACCTGCCCGAGCTTTTTGTCGTTTCTGAAAAAGAGCCAGAAGCTGCGGTAGAAGAGGTGAAAGAGGAAGCAGAAGCAGCAGAAAAAAAACCTGCTAAAAAAGAGAAAAGCAAAGCCTGATCAGGCAAAATCACATGGAGAACCCTGTCACAACGGCGGGGTTTTCTTTTTTTACCGCGCCAACCCATGAACGCACTTTCCACCTATATCGACCACACGTTGTTGAGCCCCGTTGCCAGCGAAACGGACATCAGGAAGATTTGCGAAGAGGCCTGGAAAATGCAGTTTAAAGCCATTTGCATAGCGCCTTCCTATGTTCCTTATGTAGTGGAAATGATGGAGTTTTGTCCGGTAAAGATTGAAATCGCTACCGTGATCGGCTTTCCGCTTGGATACTCGGTTACTTCTACCAAGATCTCCGAAGCAGAAACCGCATTGAAAGACGGTGCCACTGAACTGGACGTGGTCATGAACCTTTCCCGCTTCAAATCGATGGCATACCTGAGCGTGCGCGAGGAGATACAACAGCTCACGCAAATTGCCCACAGCTCGGGCGCGTTAATTAAGGTCATCATAGAAACCGCATATCTCGATACTTTCGAATTATACACAGCCTGTGAAATCTGCGCGGAAGCCAGCGCCGATTTTGTAAAAACGTCTACTGGATTTGCTACCGCTGGAGCCGATGCAGGAATTGTGAAGGTCATGCGGGAAATTTTGCCTCCGCATGTTAAAATCAAAGCCTCGGGGGGTATTAAGACTGCCGCACAGGCAAAAGCGATGATTGAAGCTGGTGCCGAGCGGATCGGAACCTCGCAGGGTCCCGCCATTCTGGGCATCATATGAAGCGTATCCTGCTGCTGAGCACTGTACATCCGCCTACCGACCCACGGATTTTTTACAAAATTGCACCGGCATTAGCCGAAAAATATGAGGTGATTTGTGTGACGCCCGGTGCCCCAAAAATCTCCGGGAATACTTTCAAAAGTTATCCGGTTCCGTTCTTCAAAAAACTGCTTCCCCGCATATTGGTTTCTCACCCTGCGGTACTTTGGAAATGCCTGGTTCTAAGACCTGACATGGTGCATATTTTCGTCCCCGAACTTATTCCTGTTGCGCTCGTGCTCCAATGTTTTGGAATAAAGATTGTTTATGAAGTGCAGGAAAACCTTTACAAGAAATTCAGTATCAAAACCTACAATAACGGAGCGCTTTTCAAAAAGCTTTTTCGGTATTTCGATGATCTTGCCCGGCAGAAATTCAGGCTTATTTTTACTGAAAAAGCATATTTGAATGAATATAGCGAGATGAAATATCCATTTTCAATTATTCAAAATTTCGCAAAACTTCAGCTGATAGACAGCTTTACAGATACCCCTAAAAAAATGATGGTGCCGGAGTTTTTTTATACCGGGGTCATATCAATCGAAAGGTCCTTCGATGTGATGGTAGCCGCATTTTCTGAGCTCAAAATCAGATATCCGTATTTTCACCTCCATCTCTTCGGGCCGGTCAGGATCAGCGACAAAATCATTTCAACCTTGCCAGGTTTCAACCACATCCGCGAAAATCTGACATTTTATGGTTACAGCGACCAGCGCATTGCATTTCGAAATGCTTCCGGCTGCATAGCCGGGATAGCGCTGCTGAAACCTGTAGGAGATTATCCGGATTCCTATACCACCAAGCTATTTGAATACATGGCATTAAAATTGCCTGTTATTACCTCAGATTTCCCTTCCTACCGGGAAATTGTAGAACCTTCTCAATCCGGTTTTTGTATTTGTCCATACAACAGTAAACTATTGCTCGAAAAGCTGGTTTTCCTGATTGAAAATGAAAAAGAGCGATCGGAAATGGGGAAGCGGGGGCGTGCGTGCGTGGAAAACTATTATAACTGGCAGACTGAGTGCGAAAAATTACTGGCTTTTTATGCGTCAATTGTATCCCCAGTGAATGTAATTTAGTAAGTACCCTGTCTATTATAATTTTATAAATTTATTATTGAATTGTTCAAATATTTAGTGCTACGATTTCTATGAAATATTTAACTTTCGGAATTAAAAAGAATTGTAGTTTGCGGAGTCAACTTCTCAATCATGTATATTAATACAGTTAGTCATTATTTGCCAAGCGAAGTTATTGGTAATGAATATTTTACAAATATTAACAATCTGTCCCACGAGTGGATTGTAGAACGCACCGGAATTTCAGAAAGACGTAAGGCATCCCCGGAAGAAAATACTTCCACCATGGCAATAAGCGCGGTTGAATCCTTACTTGAAAGTATCCCTTACAGCAAAAATGAGATAGATCTTATCGTCGGGGCTACTTACACACCATACGACACCATAGTTACGCTCGCACATGCGGTACAGCATCAGCTTCAGATTCCTGATATTCCTGTTGTAAGTATCTCCTCTGCCTGTTCTTCCCTTTTGAATGCGATCGAGATCGTTGAAGGCTATTTCGCGCTCGGCAAAGCTTCCAAAGCGTTGGTTGTGGTCTCTGATCACAATACTGCCTACTACAATGAAATGGATACGGTGTCGGGCCACCTTTGGGGTGACGGCGCTTCTGCCCTTCTAATCTCAAAAGAAAGGCAGACAGACTCTGACATGCAGATTAAGAAAATCATCACGGGAGGAGCCGCAACAAGCGGTAAGGCGATCGAGGCTGTGGTTTTGAGGCCCAATGACCGGGGTGTCATCATGCCTTTCGGGCGGGACGTTTTTCAGAATGCCTGCGTATATATGCCCAAAGTGAGCCAGCAGGTACTGCATGCATGCGGACTTTCTATCGACGACCTGGATTATCTGATCCCGCACCAGGCCAACCACAGGATCAGCCTGAATGTGATCAATACACTCGGCATTCCTGTTGAAAAGTTGATTTCCAATATTCAATACCTTGGCAATACGGGCTGCGCAGGCTGTGCGATCGCGCTTTCGGAGAATAAAGATAAATTTAAAAAAGGAGAGAACATTGTAATTACCGTATTTGGAGGTGGCTACTCTTACGGCGCAATGCTTGTGACCATTTGAGTTATTAAATAAAAAAGCTTCCGGCCGGACAACCTGTCCAGCCGGAAGCTTTTTTATTACACTCTTGATATTAGTTTACCTCCGGTTCCGTATACATCACTGGTTTCCAAACATTATTGGAAGGATTCATATCCGGCAAACCGCGCTCCGGATCTATCGTAACCGACCGGATAGGCTGGTCGGTAGCGGCTTTAAAAGTCCAGCTTCCGCCTCTCTGCCAGATCTCAACCGGCAGCTCTACCCTCGTTTTTTTGCCGCTTACTTCTTCGATATCTACTTTCACGGGCATTGCCCATTGATTCAGGTTTTCAATTGTGATGAATGAACCCTTTTGCGGGTTTTGCTCTACATATTTGACATCCTTCACGGCCTGGTCCAGTTTATAGTTTTCAAAAAACCAGCCTTTCCAGAACCAGCCCAGATCCTCGCCTGCTGCATCTTCCATCGTCCGGAAAAAATCATAGGGCGTCGGGTGCTTGAATGCCCAGCGCTGGACATACTGATGGAATGCATAATCAAACCGCTCTTTACCCAATACCTGCTCGCGCAGCATTTTTAATCCCAGGGCAGGCTTATAATATGCTTCCCAACCCAGGTTTGTTGCCTGTATCACGTCCGGCGTTGTCATAATCGGGTCTGCTTTGGGCCTGAAAATGATTGGTGCGAGCCTGTGCATATCATTCATCTGGGTCGTTTTGTATTCTCCGTTATTGAAATTATCCGCAGACAGGAAGTTGATAAAAGTATTGAAACCTTCATCCATCCACGCATATTTCCGCTCGTTGTTACCTACGATCATCGGGAACCAATTATGCCCGAATTCGTGGTCCGTTACCCCCCAGAGATCATCCTTGCGGCTTTTGCTGCTGCAAAACACGATCCCCGGATATTCCATTCCACCCACAATACCCGCCACGTTGGTGGCCACCGGGTAAGTATATTCATGGATGTAATTTGAATAAAACTCGATACACCCCTTCACATATTCGGTAGACCGTCCCCAACCTTCCAGTCCGCCATCCTCAGCCGGGTATACCGACTGGGCCAGAGCAGTTTTTCCTTTTGGCAAATTCATTTTGGCGGCATCCCACACAAACGCTTTTGATGTAGCCCACGCGATATCGCGCGCCTGCTGGCAACGGAAACGCCAGGTTAATGTACCAGATTGTTTTGGACGCGAGTTGGGGTTTGCAACCTCTTCCGCTGAGCGGATCATCACGGTCTGGTCGCTTTTTGCTGCATTGGCCAGCCTCTGTCTTTGCTCCGCAGTCAATACATCGCCCGGGTTAAGCAACTCCCCCGATCCCACTACGATATGGTCCCAGGGAACAGTTACATTATATTCAAAGTCACCGTATTCGAGGTAAAACTCGCCAGCGCCCAGGTAAGGCAACAGGTTCCAGCCTTCGATATCATCGAAAACAGCCACCCTTGGGTACCACTGGGCCATTTCATAAACGATCCCGTTCTTAGTTTCCAACGTTCCCATGCGATCAGAACCGTATTCCGGAATTTTGAAAGAATAGGCAATTTTGATTTTAATTACATCACCATTCGGCTTCACAGGGTTAGCCAGGCGGATCTGCATGCGGGTATCGGTGATCTTGTAATCGGCTTCTACAAACTTGTCTTTTCCTTGCTGAACGGAAACTGTTGTAATTGAATCGCCCCCGTCAAACCCGGCATTACCAAACCTGCCGCCAGTTACTGGTGTCGTTTTCGCACCTCTTGAATGACTGCCGAATGCATTCTGATCCAGTTGAAGCCAGATAAAACTCAGACTTTCCGGGCTGTTATTTTTGTAGGTGAGTTCAATATCGCCTGATACGATCCCTTTGGCCTCGTCGAGCGCTACATTGATCTTGTAATCGGCTTTATTCTGCCAATATTTTGGCCCCGGAGCACCACTGCCGGTGCGGTATTCGTTTCCGGGCTGAAAATTGAATAGCGGGTGAAACAGCACATGCGCATCATACGCCCCCTTTCCAGCCTCTTGCGCAATCGTATTAAAAAAGCCCAGGCTGCATATTGCCAGCAAGCCCAAACGATACATCGAAATTTTCATTCTGATAATTAAATTGGAAAATATAGGATTGTAAACGAGCAATATACATCTTTTAGCCTTTTTACGGATAAAAAGTTTGATTTTTACGGGACTAAACCCGGCACAAAATCCGGCCGGTTTTCAATCAAAAATTATGCGCGAGCGCCTTTCTTCTGATACTTATATTGATGGAATCCTGGCAGGCGACAGGGTGGTCCTTAGTCGGGCGATTACCGTGATAGAAAGCAGGCTTGCGGAGGACAAGCAGCTTGCGCAGGCCATTTTGAATGGTATCCTGCCGCATTCCGGGAATTCGCTCAGAATTGGTATCACCGGTATCCCGGGTGTGGGAAAAAGCACTTTTATCGAAGCTTTGGGAATGTACCTCACAGGTATCAACAAAAAAGTAGCGGTACTTGCGGTGGACCCGACAAGCAGTAAGTCAGCCGGTAGCATTCTTGGGGATAAAACGCGCATGGAGGAGCTGGTTAAAAGCCCAATCGCATTTATCAGACCCTCCGCGACCGGGCTTTCACTGGGCGGGGTCGCCCGTAACACGCGCGAGGCAATGTTGTTATGCGAAGCCGCCGGTTATGAGGTGATACTGATTGAAACGGTGGGTGTGGGCCAGTCGGAAATAATAGTGAAAGGAATGACCGACTTTTTTCTGCTGCTGGCACTTCCACGTGCAGGGGACGAACTTCAGGGGATTAAAAAGGGGATCGTCGAAATGGCCAATGCGGTCGTTGTCAACAAAGCCGACGGGCTTTTTGCAGAGGAAGCCGCACAAGCGGTAGCTACCTTTCAAAATGCATTACATCTGGCTCCGGGAGATCCATCAGGCACATTGGTGCAGGTACTTGCCTGCTCGGCACTTGAAAATAAGGGTATTCGGGAAGTTTGGGAAGTTGTGCAGGACTATTTTAAAAATACCGTGGCGAACGGATTTTTCACTCAAAACCGCGCAGCGCAGCAGGTAGACTGGATGCACGAGCTCATCCGGCAAAATTTGAATGACTTGTTTTACCAAAATAAGGAAGTAAGAAAACTGCTGCCTAATGTGGAAGCGAAAGTAGGTGAAGGTAAGATGCTACCGGCAGAGGCAGCGCAGATACTGCTGAACATGCTTTTCAAAATATAAATTATCCCAGATGTATCCTGAAAATTTGTGGTAAATGCATTTTTGAACTACGTTTGAACGTTCGTATTCACGTATAACAAAAACAAGCTCAACTTTTTACTATCATCTGATGAAAATCCCTCACTACCTTACCCGGCTTCTTTATTTTGCAATCGTATCCCTGACGGTCTTTGCCGCAGCTTGTAAAGACGAAAAGGAACCCGATCCCGAACCTGTTGATAACAATCCGATCGTCGGCACCTGGCAATTGAAAGAAATCAAGCCGGAAACAGTCGGAACTCCCATTCCCGATTTGGAAAAGGTTATATCATTTGTCGATTGCATTTATAATCTAAAATTGACTTTCAATGCTAACAATACCATTTCCACGGCTGATTGCCCGATTGCTGTAGCTGCGATCGAGTCAATTGTACCAGTTGGAGCAGAGGCCAAATGGAAGGTTAGTGGTGACAAACTAACTTTATCGGATAAAAATAGGAGCCAGGATCTGAAAATCACTCAGAATGCGACAGACCTTAACGTGGTAGTCAATACCGAACTTGATGCTACTAAGCCACCGGTGAATGCAGTATTATATCTCAAGCGCATCTAATCTTTTGAACAAAGCGTTCTCACAGCCGGGCAACTTGTCCGGCTGTTTTTTTATCCGCTGGTATGGTCGCAAACCACCACCCATTTTCCATTGATTTTCTTCCAAAGCAATGTATAGTGCCCCTCGAGATCGCCCTTCTCTGGCCGGGTCAGGTGAAATTTACCGACCACAAACGCGACGCCCGGGCCGGGGAATGAAAAATTGAGATATGTAAATTTCAGTTTGCCCATTGTCGCACGATCGGGGTAGCGTTTCAGGTAGCCTTCATAAGTGGGTTTATAACCGTAGGTAATCCCGCTTTTACCCACAAACATCAGCGAATCCGATTCCCAGTATCCATTCATGAAAGATTTAATATCGCCCTGGTTCCAGTCGGAAACCTGGCGGTCGAGAATGGCGAAAATCTCCTCCTTATCTTTTCCCGATTGGGCTTGAACGAGGATGGAAGCAGTCACGAGGAATAGAGTAAAAAGCCAGTTTCTCATATTTTTTGCGGATTTTTGTAAAACGGTTCTTCGGATATTCAATATAATGAAAGATTTGATCGGCCAAAGACCTTACTGCGTATCAAATCAATGAGCCAGCAAAAAATGGGAAAGTTTGATGACTTGTTCAAAAAAATGGACCGGCAGAAGTATCCATTCATCGATGGGCTTTACTACCTCTTCATTGTCGTTTTCCTCCTCGTTTTATTCCTTTTCTTCGCCTGACCAGTGCCTGGATCTTACCTTTTTATATTAAATCCCAATTCGGGAACCTCCACCGGAAAAAGGACCGGCTATATTGTCGACAGAATTTGCGCAACCGCTGAAAAGTATGGCTGTGATACCGAAATCCTGTTCACGCAGGAACGCGGACATGCGACTCAACTTGTAACTGAAAATCTTGGAAGGAAAGACTGGAAAGCGGTTGTAGCCGTGGGCGGGGACGGGACGATCAATGAAATCGCGCAACCACTTGTAGGTACGGATACGCCTGTCGGCATTATCCCGCTTGGTTCGGGAAACGGCCTGGCGAGACATTTGGGCATTCCTATTGCACTTGACAAATCCCTTATTACCCTTTTCACAGGCTCCCCGATCACCATCGATAGCGCCACGCTCAATGATATTCCTTTTTTCTGTACCGCCGGAATGGGTTTTGATGCCTATGTTGGCCATCTTTTCAGCAAACAGAAAATCCGCGGACTTGCCTCCTACGTGAATGTATCGTTTCGGTCGTACTGGGCTTACAAACCGCAGACATTCAGGCTTAACGGCGTTAAAACAGATGCATTTTCCATCTCATTCGCCAATGCAGGACAGTTTGGGAATAATGCCTGGGTAGCCCCACAGGCCAGTCTGCAAGACGGAAAACTCGATATCTGCACGATCAGGCCCTTTCCGAAATGGTATGGCACTTCGCTCGCGTATCAGCTTTTTACCAAACAAATGAAAGTCTCCCGTTTTATTGATTACCAAAGTGCAGAATCGGCCGTGATCGATACGGATTTTCCACCGATGATCCATTATGATGGCGAACCATTACAACTGATCACTACCCGGATCGAAGTAAAGATCAAACCGGAAAGTCTGAGGGTGATTGTTTAAATTCACGTCGTTAACCAAGAAATTCATATCAAATGTCAAAGAAAGACCGTTCCGGGATCATTTACTCGACCAATCCCGATTTCGAGTTTAGCGATTCCGATGATGAAGCGGAGACTTTGCCTCCTCAGCAGCAGGACCTGCGTGTATGGCTGGAACGCAAAGGCGGTGGTAAGGTGAGTACCGTTATTAAAGGTTTTGTGGGCAAAAATTCGGATCTGGAAGTATTGGGCAAATTGCTTAAAAACCTTTGCGGGAGTGGTGGGACTGTAAAAGATCATGAAGTACAGATCCAGGGTGACCACCGCGACAAAGTAATTACGTGGCTGACCAGCAAAAACTATAAAGCAAAAAAAGCCGGAGGTTAGTCCGGCTTAAAGTACTTCGTTGGTATCAATTTCGGTTGGGGCTGGCAGCGGAGCAGCAGGAGCCTGATTCAGTGGCTGCCGCATGTTTTCGAGGACTTCCACGTTGGTGACGAAATATTTGGTATCGCCATTCCAGGGCAACGTGAAGAATTTCTCTTCATAGGTTAGAGAAACCCTTTGCCCGTTCTTGATCGCTTCTTCCAGCTTGCTGATTGCGTCTTTATTTTTTCCGCTCACAGAAAAAACCCATTCTGAGGAATTCATGGTGCCGTCGCCTTCGTAAAGACCGCCCATTCTTAATTCGCCTTCATAAGTTTTGAACAAATATCCTTTATTGCTGAGCTTGGTAATAAAGCCGCCCCGTTTGCCCTCGCTGTAATAGCCAAATGTAAGATAATAGAGTATTCCAAAAACGATAGCCAGAAAGATGGCAAATATGACCCATTTACGCATAGCTGTGAAATTCAGTGTTTATGTTGTGAGCTAACTTCGGAAAAGCGTTTCATTTTTCCTACTATTTTGCCCTGATTGCAATAACAGGGTCCATCCTCGCTGCGAGCATTGCCGGGATAATTCCTGATAAAACGCCGATAATACTGGATACAGCCAGCCCGAGCAGGATATTACCGGGTGTCAGCAAAATTTCTAGCGACCCCATCGGCATAAATGACAAAAGGTATACCAGGAAAATACCCACCATCCCGCCAACCAGACTTAGCATTACCGCTTCAAACAGGAATTGGAAAAGGATCGAATAGTTTTTGGCGCCAAGAGATTTCTGAATTCCGATCAGGTTTGTCCGTTCTTTAACCGACACAAACATGATATTGGCGATTCCAAAACCTCCTACCAATATCGAAAAGCTACCTATCACCCAGCCCGCGATCGTGAGCACAGCGAATAACCCTGCGATTGCCTGCGCCGCAGCTTCGGGGCGATTGAGTGAAAAGTTATTCCCGTCCCTGGGCTTTATTCCCCTTTTTGTGCGCATCAAACCGGTAATCTCTGCCTCCACTTCCTGCATTCCTTCATCTTCGGGAAATCCTTTCACAACAATGTCCGCGCTACGTCTTCCCGATTGAAACAGTTTGGAAAAGGACGCAAAGGGGATAATGCAATTTTTATCAGGACTTCCGCCAAAGTCGACGAGACTCTCTCCTTTTTTGACCTGCACACCTACTATGGTGAATTTATTGCCGGCCAATTTGAATGGTTTACCAACAGGATCCTGCCCTGGATAAAGCGCGGAAGCAATATCCGCTCCCACGACCGCCACATTTCGCGCATTATTGGTTTCCAGCGGGATAAAGTAGCGACCGGTTTCGATCGGGATATCAGAGATTTGATTGTATTCGTAAGAGACGCCCTGGATCTGCGCTGTAATACTGTTTGAGCCGTTTTTGAGTGTCGTATTTCCTTTGAAATCCATTACAGCCACGGCACTTGCGCTTTCCAGGTTTTCATACAGATATTTATATTCCGCATAAGTAGGCTCTGGCCACTGGAAATATTTCCACCACTGATATTCCCCGCCAAAACCCCACGGCCATTTTTGCACATAGATTACTTTGTCACCTATGAAGCTGAGGCTGTCCTTAATGCTCCTTTCGAGTGAATCCACAATGGTGAAAACCGCGACGATTGCGAAAATGCCGACGGTAACACCAAGTAAAGACAGAATCGTTCTTGTGATATTTGATTTTAAAGCCTGCCAGGCAAATCTGAAACTCTCTAATACTTGTCGTAAAAATTTCATAATCACGATGGGGACAAATTCAGATCAAAAGTTAGCAGTTAGGTCGCTGGCGTTGAAATAAATTGGTACAAAAGGTAAGAAAAACGGCTTGATTTAATAAATTACAATCTAACCTTACCACACCTATATGCATTTACGCTACCTGCTTTCCATCTGTTGCTTATATCTTCCAAGCCTTGTTTCAGCCCAGAAACCTGTTCAGGAAACGACCGGCTTTTACCAGTTTTTGTCCGATGACCCCAATCAAAAATCATTTTTCAGCGACCGGAAAGGAGTAATCGCTCAGAATGGCATGGTTGCATCGGCGCATCCCGAAGCTTCGAAAGTGGGTGTAGAAATTCTGAAAGCTGGTGGAAATGCCGTAGACGCTGCGGTGGCGGTTCAATTTGCGCTGGCTGTGGTGCATCCTTCGGCGGGTAACCTGGGTGGCGGCGGATTTTTGGTATTACGCGACAAAACCGGAAAGAGTTTCAGTATTGATTTCCGGGAAAAAGCCCCAGAAAAGGGCCACGCGGATATGTATCTCGACAAGGAAAAAAACATTATCCCCAATGCAAGTACACTAGGCCGGCTGGCGTCGGGTGTTCCCGGATCAGTAGCAGGAATGGCGGAAGCGCATGCGAAATATGGAAAGCTGCCATGGAAGCAGCTATTGCAGCCTGCGATAGACCTGGCCATGAAGGGAGTAGTGCAAACGCAGCGTGAGGCGAGAGGATTGAATGCGGTAAAAAAAGATGTCGAAAGATTGAATCCTGGCACCAAATACTTTCTCAACCCGTCTGGTAAAGATTGGGCCGAGGGTGATATTTTAATACAAAAGGATCTGGGGAAGGTTTTGAAAAGAATCCAGAAAAAGGGGCGGGACGGATTTTATAAAGGGAAAGTCGCCAGGCTTATTGTAAAGGATATTAATCAAAATGGAGAAGGTATCATCAGCAAAAACGACCTCGCCGACTATCACGCTCAATGGCGTGAGGCCATTTCTGAGAATTATAAGGATTACAAAATAATTACCATGGCGCCTCCTTCCAGCGGCGGTATAGCATTGATCCAGCTTATGCGGCTCACCGAATCTTACCCGCTCCGAAAATGGGGGTGGCATAGCGACTCGACGATACAGGTGATGATCGAAGCGGAACGCAGGGTATACGCCGACCGTGCCAAATTTCTCGGCGATCCTGACTTTGTAAAAGTCCCGCAGGAAACACTCATGAGCAGGGATTATCTCGCGAAAAGATGGACGGATTTTGACTGGAGCAAAGCTACTGACAGTAAGAATGTCGGCGGAGGCACATTGCCGGGTTATGAGAGCCTGGAAACAACTCACTTTTCAGTCGTCGATAAAGAAGGAAATGCAGTATCCCTCACTACCACATTGAACGGCGGCTACGGAAGCCGGGTGGTTATCAAAGGCGGAGGCTTTTTCATGAATAATGAAATGGATGATTTCAGTATCAAAGCCGGTGCACCAAATATGTACGGACTGATTGGTAATAAAGCCAATGCCATTGCGCCGGGTAAAAGAATGCTTTCTTCCATGACGCCCACTATTATTGAAAAAGATGGGAAGCTGCTGATGGTCGTGGGTACACCCGGCGGCTCGACGATCATTACATCGGTTTATCAGACCATATTAAATGTATTGGAACATGGAATGACCATGCAACAGTCAGTGAATGCATTGAAATTTCATCATCAATGGCTGCCGGATGTAACCACCTTTGAAGCAAACGCATTCTCGGCTGCCTCTATCAAGAAACTGCAGGATAAAGGCTACAGGCTGGAACAGCAGCGCAATACGATCGGGCGGATGGATTGCATTCTGGTATTGCCCGACGGAACACTGGAAGGCGGCTCAGATCCCAGGGGAGACGACACAGCAGTCGGGTATTGAAATTGGCCCGGGTTGCTGAGATTTAAGATACAACTATTTGTATTTTTCCTGTAAAAGAACTTAACTTCGAGTGGGCAAGTAACCGTTTGTAAATGCCCCCATCCGCCATGAAAAAGTTTGTTTATATATTTCTATTACTCATCACATCCCTTGCTGCTTGTAAAAAAGAACGTGACAAGCTGGATGTTGTGCCTGAGCCGGGATCTACGGGAGACGCCAAGGCTGCTGAATTTCTGAAATCCCTGCGTGTCACGGGCGTTGAAGAGGTAAGCTTTGATTCTGTCAGTAACAGTTTTTACGTTAACCTGCCCGATACCTACAATGCGGAGGAAGCCGAGGTGATATTGTCAATGCAGCAGGATATCGTGCTGGTCGACAGTTTGGACAAACCTATCAATGGAAATGTTATTTTACATGCATACAAAGGCACTCCGCCACTGCGTTTCCAACTGAGGGACAAAAGCGACAAGAAATGGTTTTATTTTAATGTATACTTCAATTTTTCCGGAACGCCTCAGATAGAGCTTTTGCAAAAAGAGATTCCAATCAATGCATCCGGGGCCAATTTACCGCTTCGTTTTACTGCGAAAGTCGGCAGCATTCCTTCTTCTGTTGAGCAACTGGGGCCTATAGTAAAGATCTCCAACAAAAAAACGGGATTTTTCATGGAAAGCAGCTACTACTCCCTGACAACGCCGCTGTATCTGGGTGCAACGGAGGAACTGATCACGAACGATCCGCTGACTATGGAGTTTAAGTTTTTCAATCAAACCCCTGTTGTATTTGAAGGAATCAAGTTCACGCGTGGAGTTCCTAACTTATACGCCACGCCCTCATATAAATTCCAGTATAGTTACAAAGACACACTCAAAGCTGCAGGTGGCTATTTTCTGCCTCAGGAAAAATATACCGTTAAAATTTCCAGTGACTTCCTCGCCGCACCTGTTAGCGTCGCAGCTAAGGTTGAAGATGCACAAATGCTGACGCTTGACAAAATTCCGGCCAACTTACCCCAGGGTTCTTACTTGGCTTCCTTTTATGAAAAAGAGACCCTGCTGGGCAAGATCAGTATACAAATTTCCAATTTTGAAACCGATTGTCTGGAAACAATCTGGAAAGGTGATGTAAATAAGGCACTTGACCGGAATGTAGAACCCTTGTCTTTTAGCAAGGGCGATGTTTTTTACGCAAAATCACTGCCGCTCACATTCGGATCGGCGGATACGAACTTTGATGTAAACAGATTACCGCGGCTGCGACTGAGATCGCCGGGCAAAACAGTAGACCTGGCTCCTAAACTGGTCGTTTATGACTGGGCAGTCGCTGGAAGAAGTTTTGCCCTCGGACAGTACACAATTCCGGCAGACCTTCCAGCAGGCGAATATGCAGTTACAGGCATTTATACCAATCGCTTCGAAACGCAGCCTTACTGGTCGAAGCTGAAAGTAAAATAATATAGCTAGCTTATTCTTGTCAATTCCCCGATCAGCCCGCTGAATTCGGGGAATTCTGCTTTTAATGCTTCTCTTTCGGCCATTTCAAAATCCTGGAAATCGAAACCCGGCGCCACGGTACAGCCAACCAAGGCATAGCTACTTCCTTTCGCAGGTCGCGAGCCAAACCACTTTCCAGCAGGTACAACCGCCTGAAAAGCCTCGCCTTTATCAGGATTATTGCCTAATCTGATAATTTCAAGCTCCCTCGTTTCTGGATCAATTACAAAAATTTCAAGCGCTTCTCCTGCATAGAAATGCCACATTTCATCCGATTGGATCCTGTGAAATGCAGAAAAATGATGGCTTTCCAACAGAAAATAAATGCCAGTTGAAAAAGAGCGGGCGCCGTTAAAACGGATGGGCAAACCCTGCGGATCAATCGTTTCCGCAGCCCTATAAGTCTCTGCGTAATACCCTCCCTCGGGATGAGGCAGCAATCCGTACTTGTCAATCCAATACTTCGCTGGTTTCATAGCTGCAAATTAGATTTCAATTTAAGGCTGATCTCCGATAAATAAACTTTTATGAAAGATATTATAAGCAACTGCCGCATTTTCGTACATTTGATCAAATTTAATCTTAAATGATCAAAAATAATCATTATGAATAGCAACGTAAAAATTGTAAACGAAGAGATATTATCAGATAACTGGTACACGCTTAGAAAATATACTTTCGACTACCAGCGCGCCGATGGGCAGTGGGAACGCCAGAGCCGGGAAGCTTACGATAGAGGGAATGGGGCGACTATATTACTGTATAATACTGAAAAGCAGACGGTTGTATTAACAAGACAGTTTAGACTGCCTACTTACACCAATGGAAATACAAATGGAATGCTGATTGAAGCATGCGCCGGACTCCTCGACCGCGACAATGCGGAAGATTGCATACGAAGAGAAACAGAGGAAGAAACCGGCTATAAACTTACGTCTGTCAAAAAAATCTTCGAAGCATACATGTCTCCGGGCTCCGTGACAGAGATTCTCTATTTCTTTGTCGCGGAATACTCCGACGATATGAAGGTAAGTAACGGCGGCGGCTGCGATACCGAGCAGGAAAATATTGAAGTGATGGAAATTCCATTCACCGAAGCTCAGGCAATGCTGGCACGCGGGGAAATACGGGACGCTAAAACGATCATGCTATTGCAATACGCGCAAATACATCATCTGATAAAAGAAAAGCAGACTGAAGATCAATTCTGACCGACAATCTGCTCATATCATTTTCAAAAAACCTAGGAAATAGGATCTGGTGTTGGCGTTACTTCCGTAGTTGAGGAACCTGTTCCCTTGTTACCAACAAACTTTTCGTACAGATCCTTCAAAAAGGTTTCCACGTCCGGGAAATTGCCTTTCAATGTTTCTGAGCCTTTAGTTTTCAGCTCTTCGAAGTATTCAGGAGCTTTATCAAATGCGCCTTCGGCCTCCGCTTTCAGGCTATTCGCTTTTGTCTTCAGATCTTCCAGAAGCTTCTCTCCTTCTTCCGTCTGAAGATACTTGTGAGCAGCGACTCCCGCCGCGGCGCCCAGAATGAATGTGGCCAGATGTTTTGAATTGATGCCCATGATTTCCAGTTACTTAGTTTAGCTTGAATTTAAACAACCATTCCTTTAATCCCAAGAGGCTTGCCCTATCGATGCGTTTTATATCAAAAAATTATGCCCGCATCGATGCGGGCATGGATATATCTCTATTTAATTTCAAAAGCCGCCTGCATCCGGTAGCTTATCTTGATCTTCTGGTATTGCACCTCGCTATCTGTCACGGCATCGGCCGACTCGGCCGCAAATGCGCGGACGTTTGCCTTTGCGAAGACAGGCTGCGGAAAATACAGGTTTTCGTCCAGTTCTTTTATTTCAAGCACTTTGCCCAGCTTTTGATCCAGTGACGCAACCAGATATTCAGCTTTGGTTTTGGCTGCTTTCAGCGCGTCGATTTTTACCTGTTTCTTAAACTCCTCCTTTTTAGAATGGTCTACGCGGGCGACATTGGCATATTGTACACCACGGCTTTCCACTTTGGACAAAATTCCGTCAAGCTTTTCGGGGCTCGCCACTTTCAGCTCATACTGTTTGTTTTCAAGGAAAGTCGCGGGTTTTTTCTTTTTATCAACGTAATTCTGATAACCACCCACTCCGCTGATCGACAGGCTTTCTTTCGGCAGGCCGGCGTCGGCCACAGCCTTGATCAGTTGTTTTTCCAACGTACTGATATTGACCTTATCCTTCTGATTTTTTTCGTCCGTATAATACTCCCGAAGTGAGATGCTGAAATATATCTCGTCGGGCACAACTTCCATCTCTGCAAAGCCGGCTACTTCTATATTCGGAACCTGCATAAGTTGTTCGGATTTAACCTGTGAAAATGCCGGAGACAATGCTGCAGCGGCGAAAAGAAAACTTGAAAAAAATGCTTTTTTCATGGCTTTATTAAAGAAAAATGATTGGAAAAAACTGTGTTGAGCTATTTAACGTGACGAAGCAGCTAAACGTTTCAACGAAGGTTAGATGCAAAAGCACAAGCGAAGGTTTAAGGCCGTTTGCAATTCTTAACAATAAAAAATGGAAGACAATATGCTACATTGGTCTTCCACTTACAAAATCACGCGGGCGCAGCTCAGGTAAAATTCTGGTAAATCGAGTCCATAATACGCACAAAATGTTGATAGTCAGAATCATTAAGACTGCCCCAGCCTTTTCTGCGAATATCAGCTACGATCGGAAATGCCTTGTTGTAACAGGACTCACCATTTTTGGTAAGAAAGAGGTTAAATTTTCTGCGGTCACCGGCGGCAGGTCCGCGTTCCACAAGCCCCTTTTTTTCCAGCAGATCGATGATCCGCGTTACAGTCGGCGGATCTTTAAAAGTCATTTCAGCCAGTTCGTTCTGACTGATTCCCTGTTTTCGAAATATATGGTCAATCAATACCCACTGATCTACTGTCAGATCAAAACCTGCTTCTGTTAATTGTTTCTGTAAGGCGTTACGAATCTTTTTGATAGTCGTGTCTATTTTAAAAAAATAGGCCCGATGATCCGAATGATGTGTCATGTGGAAAGTTGAAGTTTAGCTATTGAGTATATACCAGAGTTTATAAGTCCAGCTAACAATTCGTCTACTAATTATTGCAGCAAAAAATCAATCATTCTTACCATTGGTCCTCGACTTATTGCCTGCCAATAAATACCACCCTGATATCGCATAGAAGTAATTCTTTATTCCTTGAAACAATGAAGGGTTTCGGACAAGATTATTCTATAAACCTTACATACATTTTCTACTGACAAGCACACGCATTACAGTATTTCCAAAAAGCCTCCCGGGATTATACCTGGCTCTGCTGAGGACACACTAATAAAACGAAAACGCTCCTGAACAGTGCGATCAGAAGCGTTTTCATTATCTAATTAATCCGCTAAGCCGAATTCCGCGCCGCATTGATAATACCAAACATCGCGCGCATAATCAGCTGGTTGTAAGTTTCTACATCTGCCGTCAAATCTTTGGGGTCGCTGGCGAGCATTTGAAGTGCGTATTGCTGAATTGTGATCAGTGGCAACACAATTCGTTCGCGCGTTTTAATAGAAACTTTTGTAACGTTATTGCTGTCCAATAGCTCCTTTTGACCGGAAACATCCAGCAGCAAATCTCGCGTCAGGATAAATTCATCGTACATCTTGTCCCAAAACTCCCGGTACTCCTCTTCATCACGAAGATATTTGGTAGCAGGGAAAAATGCCTTTGAAAGCGACTGCATTGAATTTTCTATGAGTGTCCGGAAAAACAGCGACTTCTTATAAAGCTGCTTAATATCCTCAACCTTGTTTTCACCCTCCATCTGGCGGATTGCAGATCCAAAACCATAGAAACCGGGTACATTCTGTTTCATTTGCGCCCAGGAGCCGACAAACGGAATAGCCCGCAAATCTTCAAATTTCAACCCCTCATCGTCATTTCCACGCTTTGTTGGGCGGCTGCCGATATTTGTCTGGCCATAGAAGCGCAATGGCGTCTTTTTATCCAGATACTTTACAAACATCGGGTGGTTTTTGAGTTCCAGGTACGACTCGTATGCGGCGACCGCCATTTCCTCGATCAATGTTTTGTCTTCGCTGCTCAGTTCATCCTCAGCCCGGTTTCCACGGAACAAATGATTTTCCAGCCCTGCCGTAAACAATCTTTCCAGATTATACATGGCTGTAGTAACTGTTCCATAATTGGAGCTAATCGTCTGGCCCTGAACTGTTAACTGAATTTCCTTATCTTCGATATCCGATCCGAGAGACGAGTAGAAGTTGTGGTTGTTACCTCCGCCCCTTGCCGGAGGTCCGCCTCTTCCGTCGAAAAATGTGACTTTGATTCCAAATTCGCGCGACACTTTTGTTAATTCTTCTTTCGCACGGTAGATCGACCAGTTGGCTCGAAGATACCCTCCGTCTTTTGTTCCGTCAGAAAAACCGACCATAATAGTCTGGTGATTCTCACGATTTTGCAGATGATTGCGGTAAAATTCGTTCCGATAGAGCCTGGTCATAATTTCCGGCGCATTCGCAAGATCGTCCACTGTCTCAAACAGTGGCACCACGTCGAGCGCCAGTTTGCCGTTTACATCTGCGATAAGGTTCTTCGCTAATGCAACTACCTGCATTACATTCAATGCAGATGTGTTATTGCTGATCACATAGCGGTGAGCACCTTTTTCGCCATTTTTTTCCTGGATCGTTTTGATCGCCCGGATTGAGCCAAGTATATCTTTTGTGAGCGGATCTTCGTAATCTTCGTCGCGTAACGGAATATTGAGCGACAGCAGCATTTCAATTTTCTTCTCCTCGTCCCAGCCTTCAAAGTCGCTGTATTTCAATAGCGGGATTTTCTTTTCGAGTCTCTTGAGAATATCCTCCCACGCTTTCCCGTGCTTTCTGCTGTCCTGACGAACATCAAGACTTGCGAAGAAAAATCCGAACAGATTAAGTTTCAGTATAAAATTATCCAGCAACTCTACGAAAAGCCCCTGATGCTTGGTTACCAGCACTTCGCGTGCAGATAACAGTTCATCGATCAGCTCCTGCGCATTCGCATATCCCTGATCAAAAGGACCGAAGATCGTACTGTTCATTTTTCTTTCCGCCAGCGACACCGCTTCATCAACTCCCTTAAAAGTGAGTCTTCTCTTCAATGTGCGTAGATCGCGGTAATAACTGCGTAAAAGTGTTTCCCGCAGTCTTTCAGCCACCTGCAAAGTAGTTTCAGGGTTAACGAATGGATTTCCGTCCCGGTCGCCGCCTGGCCAGAAGCCGAGCCTGAAAACATTTGGATAGGGCCAGTCATGCACACTCATGCCCAATCCATTGATCAGTTTTTCTAGAATGGAGGGAATTGCGTCATAATATACATTTTCCAAAAACCAGCAAAGGCTAACCGCCTCATCAAACGGGCTGGGTTTTTCATGATTGATAAATGCTGTTTTTCCAAGTTGCAAAAGCAGCTGATTTACCTCCGTGAAATCATTTTTCTTTATTGCATCTTCCAGGTCGTTGATGATTCCAAGTACCTTTCCTGAATAAAATTGCGTCGGATGTGCAGTTAAGACAATTCGGACACTAAAATCTTCGAGTTTTGCGAGCAGCTTCTTTTTCAGTTCGTCGCTCTCGAGTCGCTCTGTCAAATAAGTGACGGAGCCTTTGCCAGTCAGGTCGTGCGTCTGATCAAAAGCGGCGTCTTCAACAGAATCGAACAGAACTACCTGTCTTTCAATATACTGTATAAATAAAAAGAGCAGATCTGTTCTTTCTTTTGGCGTTGCGGTTTCTAGTAATTCCGAGAAAAAGTGCTCAATGATTTCTTTGGGCGATTTTCCTTCCTGAAAACCTGTTTCACTCTGCTGGGTCAGTATTGGAAGTAACGAGCCCGTCTGAAAAATACCCCTGTAAGGCAAACTCAGAAAAAGGCTGTTGAAAATATTATACTTCGTTACAACTGCGTCCTGAAAACTGTTATTCATAATGTTGTTACCAAATTATATTCTGAAACCCTCTATCAAGGTCAAATATAATCTTAAAAAATGGCTTTCAGGCTTTCGGATGGGCTTGCTGATGTGTTTTTTTCAGCTTTTCGATGGAGTTGTGCGTATAAATCTGAGTTGCAGCAAGATTAGCGTGCCCGAGTAATTCCTTGATCGCATTCAGGTCGGCGCCCCGGTTCAGCAGGTGCGTCGCGTAAGTGTGACGCAGCACGTGAGGGCTTTTCTGAGTAAGTGTAGTTACGGCGGACAAATGCTTTTTCACCAATCTTTGAACGAAAACCGGATAACCCGCTTTTCCTGAATCTGTTATGATCAGACTATCCGTTTCCGCAATATCCGCTCTTTGCACAAGATAATCAGATAAAAGTTTGACAAGCGAGGCACCGACAGGTACAATACGCTCTTTGGACCTTTTTCCAAAAACACGGATCGTTCGCGCCGGCAGGTTGAGATGTTTCACTTCAAGGTCAAGCAATTCAGCCAGACGAATACCACTTCCGTATAACAATTCTAGTACCACCCTGTCGCGCCTACCTGTGAAATCGTCAGTAAAAAAATCCTCCTGAAAAAGCATTTCCATAGCTTTTTCCTCTACAAAAGCAGGAAGTTTTTTCCGGGTTTTTAATGCAGACAATACCTTGGTCGGATCTTTTGGAATCAGCTGCTTTCGTCGTAAAAAACCATAATAACTTCGGAGAGAAGCTATTTTCCGGTTTACAGAAGTTGGATTCAATCCTTCCTCCATCAAACTGACTATCCATGAGCGAAGCATGGCCGGCTGGGCGGATTCCGGAGTATCGCAGTCATATTGAAACAACAGATACTTTTGAAACTGATCCAGATCTGTCTGGTAAGATTTCACCGTATGCGCGCTGGCACGTTTCTCAAATGTCAGGAATTCCAGAAATGAGGCTATCATAGCGGACAATATACAAAAAAGAGCTATCTGAAATCAGACAGCTCTTTTTTGTATGGATACACTGATCCTATAAATTTCATTCAGAAACCTTTCCTTATGGACTAGTCTTCTAAATGACCGTAAGTTTTCTCTTTATAAACGGCACGCAAAACTTCGAAACGACGTCTAACAGATGGTTTTTCGAAAGCTGTACGGGCACGGAGCTGACGCATTGTACCGGTCCTTTCAAATTTCTTCTTGTAACGCTTAAGAGCGCGGTCAATCGATTCGTTGTCTTTAATGTTGATAATCAGCATGCTTCTTAATGTAATGTTTTTTGAATTGGTTTCTGAAATCGGACTGCAAAGAAAACTTATATTCGACAGAAAATCAAGAAATAACTCATTAAAAATTAGGTTATTTTTGCAATCATTGTCAGGGTAAGAAAGCAACGCCATTATTACGCAGCCACATATGAGCGCCAGACTCAGTATTATTGATTTAGGAACAAACACTTTTCATCTCTTAATTGTCGAAAAGGAAGAAAACCGGTTTTCAACTATTTTTCATGACAGCAAACCTGCGCGTATAGGTTTAGGAGGGATCAACAAAAAAATAATTACTGCGGAGGCTACGGACCGGGCTCTCAATGTACTGCAATACTTTCAGGAAAAGCTTGATCATTTTGATATAAAGCCGGAAAATACTTTCGCATTTGGTACCAGTGCGATTCGCAATGCTGAAAATCAGGCGGAATTTTGCGATGCAGTATCGGCTAAAACCGGAATCCGCATTACTGTTATCGATGGAAATAAGGAAGCTGAATACATTTATAATGGCGTGCGGTTTGGGACCAATATTGGCGATGCGCCCGCGCTGATCATGGATATCGGCGGCGGAAGCGTTGAGTTTATTATAGGTAACCACGCTCAGATTTTCTGGAAACAGAGTTTTGAAATCGGCGGCCAGCGGCTTATGGAGAAATTCATGCGAAACGATCCGCTTTCTGTTGCCGACAAGAAAAATATCTACAATTATTTTGAAGAGCACCTCATCCCGTTGGCGAATGCAGTACACCAATATGCGCCCGAAAAACTGATCGGCTCCTCGGGAACCTTCGATACACTGGTGGATATTGATTTTCAATACCGCACAAAGAAGGCACCCCCGTCCGGGCAAACCGACTTTGATTTGACAGTTCAGGAGTTTTACAGGGCGTATAGTCTGATACTATCTGGAAACCATGACGAGCGAATGCAAATTCCGGGTATGATCGAGCTGCGGGTTGATATGATCGTAGTGGCAGTGTGCCTGGTCGACTATGTTTTGAAAACTTATGGAATTCAACAAATCCAGGTATCAAGTTATGCGCTCAAAGAGGGCGTTTTAGCCCAGTTATTAGCCGCCTGATGTTGAGCCTTTTTTCTGCTATCACTTAATAATTCAGTAAACAAACCCTATGAAATTAATTCGCTGCCTCCTACTGACAGGTCTAGCCCTCGTGTATCTGACAGATGCTAATGCACAAAAGAAAAAGAAGAAAGAGGAAAAGAAGGAAGATGTAAAAATCGAAAAGGCTGTAGACGCGATGGCCAGCGCGGTTAAAGACAAGCTAAAAGACGAAAAGCAAAAAAAGGGCCCGAAACCCTTTAAGGAACTGATCGACACAAGTGCAGTAAGCCAGAAAGGCATGATTTCAGTGCACAAAAAGGATGACAAATGGTATTTCGAAATACCTGACTCATTGCTGAACCGGGATATCATGGCTGTTACACGTTATTCCAAAACAGCAGCGGGCGGCGGGATTTTTGGCGGCGAGGAAGTGAACAGGCAGATGATCCGCTGGGAAAGAGGAATGGACGATAACCTGTTGCTACGCTCGGTAACAGTGGTATTGACAAGTCCTGACAGTACCAAACCTATTTTTCAGGCGGTGAAGAATTCAAATTCAGATCCGATTATCGGGGTTTTTGATATCAAAGCAGCAAAAAAGGAGCCGGAAGGTAAATCTTCGGTCATTGAGGTAACTGATTTTTTCAATGCGGATAATCAGGTTTTTTCGCTAAGCTCGGTAAACAAACAATTGCTCAAACTGACCACGTTCAAAAAGGAAGCATCGTTTATCGAAAAAATCCGCACTTATCCGATCAACACGGAAATACGCACGGTTAAGACTTTTTCGGTAACGCCGCAAATGCTCAGTACCTCGCCTACCCCTTCTATCGGGCAATACCTTCCCTCGGGCCTTGATGCGGGCGTGGTGACCTTTGAAATGAACACCTCGCTGATATTACTTCCCGCAAAACCCATGCAAAAAAGATTTTTTGACAGCCGGGTCGGCTATTTTGCAAATCAATATGCCGTTTTTGGAGAAGAATCGCACCGCTCGGATACAGAGGTATTTGCAGTAAGATGGCGCCTGGAACCGAAAAATGCGGATGATGCTGCGAAGCAGAAAAACGGTGAATTGATTGAACCCAAAAAACCAATCGTCTACTATATTGATCCTGCTACTCCTGAAAAATGGCGCAAGTACCTGAAAGCCGGTGTTGACGACTGGCAGGTTGCATTTGAAAAAGCCGGCTGGAAAAACGCAATCCGGGGCGAGTACTGGCCGGAAAAGGATACGACGATGAGCCTGGAAGACGCCCGCTATTCGGTGATCCGCTATTTCGCGGCTGATATTCAGAATGCTTACGGACCAAATGTACACGATCCGAGGAGCGGCGAGATTTTGGAAAGCCACATTGGCTGGTACCATAATGTCATGCGTTTGCTGCGCAACTGGTATATCATTCAGGCCGGTGCTGTTGATCCGAAAGCAAGAACAAAGAAGTTTGACGATGAGTTAATGGGAGAGCTGGTACGTTTCGTTTCCTCCCACGAAATAGGACATACCCTTGGCCTGCGGCATAATATGGGCGCGAGCTCGGCTACGCCGGTTGAAAAATTGCGGGATAAAGAGTGGATCAAAGAACATGGGCACACTGCTTCCATCATGGATTATGCTCGGTTTAACTACGTGGCTCAGCCGGAAGACGGCATTACCGATCTTTTTCCAAGAATCGGGGATTATGATAAATGGGCGATTCAATGGGGTTACAGCTATTTCCCTGATGTGGATGATCCGAAGGCGGAGAAAGCATTGCTGAATACGCTGACGAAAGAGGCTTACGAAGATTCGCGCCTGCATTTTGGAACAGAAATAAGCCCGTACGACCCACGTTACCAAACCGAGGATTTGGGAGATAATGCAATGAAAGCTTCGGAATACGGTATCAAAAACCTGAAAAGAATTGTCCCAAACCTGATTGAATGGAGTAAAGAAGATGGCGAGAGTTACAAAGAGCTGGACGAAATATACAGCAACGTGACTGCGCAGTATCGCAGGTACCTCGGCCACGTAATCAAGAATATTGGCGGGATTTATGACGATCCGATCACCTACGATATGGAAGGCCAGACTTTCACTCCTGTTTCAAAAGAGATACAAAAAGAAGCAGTCAACTTCCTGAATGCACAATTATTCAAAACGCCTGCCTGGCTTTTGGACCAGAATATCATGAACAAGATCAAGCCTGAAACCGGCGTGGAGGCGATCAAAGCATTGCATGAATATGCGATTACCACGCTTTTTGCAGGAGATCGGGCAGTGAGATTAATGGAAACAGGTTTGACCTCTAAAAACTACACGCTGGACGAGCTTTTCACTGACCTGGAAAGCGGCATCTGGTCGGAAGTTAAAACTGGCAAAAACATTGATCTGTATCGAAGAAACCTTCAAAAGGTTTACGCAGAAAAGCTGATCGACTTGCTCAAACCCGGCAAAGCAAATGTGCAGTCGATCCCGGTCGGTATTACTTACGGGTTTTCTACGCGGGTGGTCGAGCTTGAAAAGACAGACTTACCTTCCATCGCGAGAGCGCATTTGGAATCGATCAAAACGAGCATTACCTCGGCGCTGCCAAAAACGACTGACAAGATCTCGAAATATCACTTACAGGACGTTTTGCAGCGGATTAAGCAAAATCTGGATCCAAAATAGAATTGTAAAATGCCTGGCCACGCGTCAGGCATTTTGTTTTTAAATGTACAAGAGATAATATGTCAGATCTTCAACTTGCACTTTCCGCATTTCCAGATTTTGCAAAAATTATTCAAACTGGTAAACCCTATAAAAAGCTTGATTTCTCGGCAGCCAATAAAGCACTTGTGAATAGGGACCTGTCGGAAACCGGCGAATTTTCCAGTTTTGTGTTTGATGAACTTTTGCAGAAAAACGCTTATACAGGTATTGGCGGGTATGGAGAAGATCGTATCATTTACCGCCACAGAAAGCATTTCGGTGGCGATTCTGTTAATGCAAGAAGCATTCACCTGGGAACGGACATTTGGATTGACGCCGGAGAAGCCGTTTTCGCCCCCCTTGCCGGAAAGGTCCACAGCTTCGCATTCAACGATAATTACGGAGATTACGGCCCGACGATCGTTCTGGCGCACGAGCTAGCGGATATTAAGTTTTATACCCTCTACGGCCACCTTTCCCTCTCTTCACTTGAAGGAATGATTGCTGGAAAAAGCATCGAGGCGGGCGAGCATTTCGCTTTTATCGGAAACTATCCGGAGAACGGCGACTGGCCGCCACACCTTCACTTCCAGATTATTGCGGATATGGGAAATTATCAAGGCGATTTTCCAGGTGTGAGCAGTATTCAGGACAAACTGCATTACCTGTCACTATGCCCGGACCCTAATCTGATATTGCGGATTCCGGAGAATGCTTAACAATACAAATTCTACTTGCGATGAATCGTGGTCGCAGTGGATTGTGCGCTGGCTAAAATAGTGAAATCCGCAATGGTAACACGGTCGGGCGCATTCACGGCATACAAGATTGAATCGGCAATATCGCCGGCCTGCAAAGGATCGAAACCCTGGTACACCTTTTCTGCGCGAGCTTCGTCCCCTTTGAAACGAACAAGCGAGAAATCCGTTTCGACGGCGCCGGGAGCTACATTGGTGACTTTAATGCCATGCTGCGTCAATTCCAGGCGCATTCCTTCGCTGATCACTTCCACGGCTGCTTTCGAAGCACAATAAACTGCTCCGTTAGGATAAGTCTGCTTACCGGCAATGGAACTGATATTCACAATATGCCCTTTTCCTCTCTCCAGTAACAAAGGAATAACCGCCTTTGAAACGTAAAGTAACCCCTTCACATTGCCGTCGATCATCGCGTCCCAGTCTTCCGGGTCACCTTCGTCCAGCGAGCCCAGCCCGTGTGCATTTCCTGCGTTATTGATAAGGATATCGATATTTTTCCAATCATCAGAGAGCGAATTGATCATTGCTGCCACGGCGCCTTTATCGCGCACATCAAAAATCAGCGTGGTAACCTCAACTTTGGAAGATAATTTTTCGGCGATTTCATCCAGTTTCTCCTGGCGCCGCCCACAAAGAATCAGGTCTATTCCTGCATCTGCAAACAATTCGGCAGTTGCTTTTCCTATTCCGGAAGTTGCTCCGGTAATCAATGCAATACGGGACATTGGGTCGATTTAAATATTACTGAGCCTGCTATTCCGCTTTTCTGGGAATATTCAAACTGCTGAATTTACCTTTTTCCAGCTGTGCTGCCTGGTTGAACATTTGAACAGCCTGCTGATATACATTGTCGGTAGGGTTAAGAATCTGGAAAACCTCATTGTTCAGCCCACTTTTCTGCTTCCTGCCCCAGACGTACCGGCCGATTATTGCTTTGGTCTGTGAAGTGATCAATGGTTTTGAGAGGTTTAATTCTGTCGGATTTTGTTTAATCCCCGCCTTGGAAGCATCTTTTATCATTTCTGCGATCATTGCATCTGAAACTTCGAAGGATTTGGCGAACTCATCGAAAGTTTGTTTTTCGAGCTTTTTCTGATTTGCATTCGCGTATTTCAATGCATACTCCCTGATAATGTTTTTTGAATAAAGCTCAAACAGGTATTTGCTATTCATTAAGGTGTCTTTGGGAACAAAAATGTCCGGTGTTATTCCGCCGCCGCCGTAAACAATGCGCCCGCCGTCGGTTTTGTAAACCTTACTTTTATCAAACTTAATACTGTCAACATTAAACAGCTCGCCGCTTTCGTAGCGGTGCGATAAATCCTGGCTATAATCCTCTCCCTTGCCAAGCTCGTAAGGCTTTTGAATGCTTCGTCCACTTGGCGTATAGTACCTCGAAATAGTCAGGCGCAATTCGGAACCGTCGGAAAGCTTGATCGGCATTTGAACTAATCCTTTACCATAAGATCTCCTTCCTACTACCAGTGCCCGGTCGTGATCCTGCAAAGCGCCCGCCAGGATTTCAGAGGCTGAGGCACTTCCCTCATCAACTAATACGATCAGCGGGCCTTGTTCAAAGAGACCATCTACATGCGAGCGGGTTTTCCTGTCAAACCTGCTGTCTTTTCCTTCTGTATAAACCAGTAATTTATCCCCGGCTATGAATTCATCGGCCATACTGGTAGCCCGTTCCATATATCCGCCCGGATTTCCCCGTAAATCCAGTATAAGCTTTGTAAGACCTTGGGTTTTTAATGTCTTCAAAGCAGATTTGAATTCTTCGAAAGTGGATTCGGAGAACCGGCTTACTTTGATATACCCGATTTCCTGATCAACCATGTAGGATGCATCCACAGAGAATGTCGGGATCCGGTCGCGCACAACGGAGAAATTCATTTTTTCATTTAACCCAACCCTTTCGATAGCAAGATCTACCTTAGTTCCTCTTTTACCGCGCAACAATTTATATACCTGTGCATTGGTGACGCCGGGACCAGACAGCTTTTCCTTATTAACTGAAATAATCCGGTCACCACTTTGGATTCCTGCCGTTTCAGAAGGCCCGCCACTTAGCGGCGTTACCACGTAAACCGTATCGTTATAAATATTGAATTCAACACCAATCCCGTCAAATCCTGATTCAAGCTGTGATCTTGCAGCGGTAGCTTCCTCCGAATTAAAGTAGGCGGTGTGTGGATCGAGCTTTTCCAGCATTTTTGAAATAGAATAATCTACAAGCTCCTCGGTATTAACTGAGTCGACGTAATTGTTTTCTACCAAAGAAAGAACCTCCCTGAACTTGCTGAACCCTTTTGCAACGTCAGACAGTTTTTTTCCGCCACTAAAAAAAGTACTTCCCAACAATACGCCGGCGGCCAGTGTAATTCCGATAATGATCGGCAACCGCACGACCGATTTCGGGTTATTAATCGGTGTCTGAGATTTTTCTGGGTTCATGCTGTCGAAATTAAAAAAAGGGATAAATCTGTCCCGGCGTATGACTTCTAGCTAACGTGAAATAAGCGATTTTGGTTGCTTATTCCAAGCAGGTTAACTTGAAAAACTACTACACGAATGACTTCAAAGATTCTGGATTTCGCATTGTATCCGGGTTAATACATTTTTCCGGATCCTGCCCCATCAGAATCCTTTTCATCGGTGCTTCCATTTTTTTACCATTGATAGTATAAGGAATATCGTCGACCTGCTCGATCGTATCCGGGATATGCCGCGGGCTGTATTGGGTACGAAGTGTGTCTTTGATTTCAGCTTTCAGCTCGTCGGTCAGGTTCATTCCATTTGCCAAAACCACAAAAAGAGAGATTGTACCTTCGCCATTTGACTTTTCCAGATATACTGCAAGGCTGTCCTTCACTGCAGGAATACTTTCCACAGCCCGGTAAATTTCGGCAGTACCAATACGGATACCGCCCCGGTTCAAGGTAGCATCGGAGCGACCGTAGATAATCACTGATTTGCGGTCCGTGATTTTAATCCAGTCCCCGTGCCGCCAGACATTCGGATACATTTCAAAATAGCTGCTCAGGTACTTTTCCTGGTTTTCATCATTCCAAAAGTAGATTGGCATAGACGGCATAGGCTGCGTAATCACCATTTCCCCCATTTCATTAAGGACCGGCTTACCATCTTCGTCAAAAGCTTCAATCCGGCAGCCCAGCATTCTGCACTGAATTTCGCCTGCATAAACCGGAGTTATGGGACAGCCGCCTACAAAAGCACTGCAAACGTCCGTACCTCCACTCAACGAAATCAGCCAAACGTCTTTCTTTACCTGCTTATAAACCCACTCAAACACTTCCGGCGGCAATGGTGAGCCAGTCGACCCGATTGTTTCCAGACTGGAAAGCCGCTCCGATGTAATGCTCACTCCATTCTTCATGGAAGTGATATAAAAGGCGGCTCCGCTCCCGAAATGCGTGATGCGCGCCTGCTCCGCGAAAGTCCAGAGCACCTGAGAAGAAGGAAAAGTAGGGGCACCGTCGTAAATTACCAGTGTAGCCCCGCACAATAGCGAACTCAGGGCGTAATTCCACATCATCCAGCCCGTCGTGGAATACCAGAAGTACCGGTCGCCGGGTTTGACATTCTGATGAAGTACCAGTGCTTTCATATGCTCGATCAGGCACCCGCCTACACTATGCGTAATCGCTTTCGGGGCGGCAGTTGTTCCGGATGAATACAGAATCCAGATAGGATGATCAAATGAAACCGGCTCGAAATCCAGGCCGGCGTGTTGCAAATGAAGAATATCTTCCCAGGAAGTATACCTGTCGGGCTTTGTTTCGGAACCGATATGGTTGATAAGAACAATATCTTTGACAGAATTCAGTGAAATTGAAAGTTCCTGCGCAAATGAGGTCAGATCATATATTTTTCCATTGTATTGGCATCCGTCTACAATGAAAAGTACTTTTGGTTCGATCTGCAAAAACCGCTCTGTTAATGCAGTTTTACCAAAATCGGGAGAACAGGACGACCAGACCGCGCCGATTGAATTGGCAGCCAAAAATGCGATGACCGCCTGAGGAATATTAGGCAGTACCGCAGCCACCCGGTCACCTGGCTTCACACCGATTTGCCTGAGCCAGGTAGCAACTGCTGCCACCTCGTCCTCCAATCTTTCCCAGGATATTTCAGCGGGACCACCCTGCTCCGACTGAAAGATAATAGCGGGTCGGTCTTTATTTTTATTTCTGAAAATATGTTCGGCGTAGTTGAGCTTGGCGCGCGTAAACCACTTTGTTCCGATAAGGCCGCTTTGAGGGCGTTGCAGCACTTCCAGATAAAGGTCATGTGATTTGATATTGAAATAATTCCAGAGGCTCTCCCAAAAATCTTCGAGGTCGGTCACCGACCATTCCCACAGGTCGTGATAGGACCGAAAATAAAGCCCTTTTTTAACGAACAGCCAATCCATGTACTTTTTAAGATTGGAATGTTCCAGCAATGTCCTTCCTGGTTTCCACAAGGGTTGATTTTGCACCTCGGCTGACATATTCAATTCATTACGGTGAAGATTTAGATCAAAAACCCTTCATAGCAGGATTTTCGCTGATAGTACTAATAAACGTTGTGTTATCACTTTTGACATAAACAAAACTCGAAATATTTAGTCAGAAAATTGACGTACCTTTGCAGGCTAATCCAAATATTATCAATACTTTCTGATGATCAGAGACGCTGGCTGATTGATTTTGACGACTTTAAATATCAGAAATTACCCGCAAAATCACTTTCAGTTACAAGCAATTTGTTAAGAGGAAATAAATCCCAGTAGTGATACTGCATTCCTACAATGAGAAAAAGAATAAACAATTCGAAGCCTTCGGGCTCAGGCTCTTCCAACAGCGGAGACAAATCATTCCGCAAAAGCAGCGGAGGCAATTCATTCAGAAAAGCAAAACCGGAAGCAGAGAGCCGTTTTAGCAAACCGAGCATCAAAAAATCCAGCCTGAGGGTTGCCAGCGGCGACAACAGGCCCACGAAAGCCCGTCCAAGTTTTGACCACGAGAAGCCACGGGACGAACGTCCGCGTTTTGACAGGCCCGATCAGAGAGGCTTTCGCAAGGATAAGCCGTTTGAAAAATCCGACCGCCCGTTCAGAGATAAAGGTTTCCAGGGCGAAAAAAGGTCATTTCGCAAATCAGATTCAACGGGTGACGCCCGGCCGTTCAGGCCCCGCACGCAGGACGACTCTTCTGAGAGAAAGCCTTTTTCCGAGAGAGGAGAAAAACCGCGTTTTGAACGGGGCGAAAAACCTGCATTTGATAGAAACGCAAGCAGAGGCGAAAGAGCTGGCTCCGCCAGGAATACCGATAGAAACGAAAGACCTGCTTTTGGAAGAGATACGGAAAGAAGCGAGCGGCCACGTTTCGACAAAAAAGATTTCAAACCAACTGGAAAACCTGCATTCGGACGGAGAAATGAGAGAGATGACCAACCTGCAAGAGAACCCCGGGAGAATTTTGCGAGAGAGGAAAAATCCCCTGAAGCAGAAGATCGCAGTGGCCTGGACAGAAGAGTAGGTCGCTTTGAAAGTGCTCCCCGCTATAATCTTAAAGAATACGAGAAAAAGAACGCTCCAAAAAAAAAAGAAGAAACCAGTGATATCAGGCTCAACAGATACATCGCGAACGCAGGCATTTGCTCTCGCCGCGAAGCCGATGATCTGATTTCGGGTGGCCAAATTTCCGTTAATGGAAAAACCATCACGGAAATGGGGTATAAGGTGAAAATGACCGACGTTGTCAAATATGGCAAAAAGGCACTTAATCCCGAGAAAATGGTTTACATTCTGATCAATAAACCGAAGGATTATATCACTACCACCGACGATCCGGAAGAAAGAAAAACAGTTTTGGATCTCATCAGGGGAGCTTGTAATGAGCGGGTTTACCCAGTCGGTCGCCTCGACCGCAATACTACCGGCTTGCTTCTATTAACCAACGACGGAGAGCTGGCAGAAAAACTGACCCACCCTTCAAGCGGCATCAAAAAAATATATCAGGCAGAACTGGACAAACCTATTACTACCGAGGATTTTGAAAGCCTGCAGCACGGAGTCGAACTTGAAGACGGATTTATCCACCCCGACGAAGTGGGTATTGTTACACCTGATGCAATGGTGGTTGGTCTTGAAATCCACAGCGGCCGTAACAGGATCGTTCGCCGCATGTTTGAACATTTGGGCTACGAAGTTCAGAAACTGGATCGTACGGTATTTGCCGGCCTTAACAAGAAAGACCTTCCACGCGGGAAGTGGCGTTTTTTGAGCGAGAAAGAAGTGGTTAAACTGAAGTATATGCTTTGAATTCATAGGTAAACAAAAAAAACCGGCTACGAAACTCGCAGCCGGTTTTTTATTTACTAAAATCTATTACAATCTGAATCCAAAAGAGAATATATCATATGGAGCATCTGGGTATAAACCCTCGAACGTCACCATTGATTCTTCTTTTCCTGCGATGGCAGCTTCAAACTCCTTCACAGTACGAACCGCTTTTCCATTCACTTTGGTGATGATAAAACCTTCTTCCACTTGCGAACGTGCAAATTTACCGCCTTCAATAGCCAGCACTTTTACACCACCTTCCACTTTATATCTCGACAAGCGTTGCTTCTCCTGATCGCTCAAATTACCAAACTGCGCCCCGAGTACGCTCATGATTGCAGCTGTTTCGTCACGCTTGATGATATCAGAACCACCGGTCCGGTTGCGAAGTGTGATATTTACGTCTTTTTCCTTTCCATCACGATTAATCGTCAGGTTCACTTTATCGCCAGGCTTGTGAAGACCGATCGCTTGCTGCAGTTCAGGTACGGAATGAATATCCATTCCATCTACTTTCACGATAACATCGCCCTTATTGACACCACCTGCTTCGGCCGCGCTATTCTCCGTGAATTCACGAACATACACACCATCATTTACTTTCACGCCGTACTCTTCTGCTTTTCTGCTGTCAAGATCATCCAGCTGAATTCCCAGGTATCCTCTCTGTACATTACCAAATTTGATCAGGTCGCTCGATACTTTCTTCACAATGCTGGAAGGAACCGCAAATGCATATCCTGCAAAGCTACCGGTCGGGCTGGCGATCGCCGTATTTATGCCGATCAATTCACCTTTGAGGTTAACCAACGCACCTCCGCTGTTTCCGGGGTTAACTACGGCATCAGTCTGAATAAACGATTCAAGTGGTGAATCTCCGGAAGTTGCTGACGCAGGCGTTACCCCATTACGACGGCTTGACTGACCGATTATACCCAAACCACGGCCTTTGGCACTAACAATACCTGCTGTTACCGTAGACTCAAGGTTAAATGGGTTACCTACTGCTACTACCCACTCTCCTACTTTCACTGCATCAGAATTTCCAAGCGTCACTGCCGGAAGATTTTTTGCTTCCACCTTAATCACTGCGATATCGGTAGAAGGGTCGGTTCCGACTACTTTCGCCCGGTATTTTCCTTTATTATGCAGCGTAACTTCCAGCTCCTGCGCACCTTCCACAACGTGGTTGTTAGTTACAATATATCCGTCCGCAGAGATAATTACACCAGAACCTGATGCTTCCTGCGACTGAGGGCCGCGCGAGCCGCCTCCGAAGTCGTCACCGAAAAAATCTCTGAAAATATCAGGAATCTGCTGGCCGCCGCCGCGGTAAGCCTGGCGGGTGGAAGTTGATTTTATGTGCACAACCGTTGGGGTTGTTGCTTCTGCAGCATATACAAAATCCCCCGGTGCACCGACCGGCGTTCCGGTTGAGGTGAAGCGTGCGATAGATTCACCCGACGCCTCCTTAAAAATTACATCTTTATCATTATCTGTACCTAACAGTTTAAAGCCGGCGAGAGTTGACGCACTGGAAATCAACCCCACCAACACTAAACCTTTCCAATTTGTTTTCATAGACATATGTTGGGGTTTTATTTTGTGAATGAATAACGCAAAGCAAATAACAAATTATTCCCGTAGCACGCTCATTTAACATATTTTAACAAAGGTATTGGATTTCGGTTTTTACTAAATAATCCTGCCACCAGATTCTTCCCGATTTGCAATTATGCCACATAAAAAAGGCGCTATTTTTGAAATAACGCCTTTCAGATTAATCCGACCGGTTAAGCGATCTCGATTTGGCGGGCAGGCTTTTCTTTGGCTTCCTCCCGCTTAGGCAATGCAATGTTTAGGATACCTTCTGAATAGTTTGCCTCAATCTTCTCACCGTCTATTGAATTAGGCAAGGTAAACGTGCGTTGGAAAGAGTTGTACTTGAATTCCCTCCGGGTATATTTCTCCTCGTTTTCCTCTGTTTTTTGCTCTTTTTGAGCAGAAATCGTCAGCTGATTTTTTTCAAGATTCAATTTGAAATCTGACTTCTGCAAACCAGGAGCCGCTACTTCAATGCGGAAACCTTCTTTACTTTCAACCACATTCACGGCTGGTACACTACCCGAGAATGCCGGGGTATTGAATTCCGGAAAAAGGTCTTTGCTCAGGAAACCATTTAAATAAGAAGGTGTTGCAAAATGTTTTACTAATGTGCTCATTGCTATAAATGTTTTATGTTTTTAGTTTCAGTTTAACCTCTGCGGTTATGAATGGATTATATCAATTCCTGTTCCTCTCTAAAAACACTACAAAATAATATGCCAAAATGGCGCACAAATTCTCCATTGTCCAATTTTAATGACAAAATGACGCACTTAGCGTGGAAATGAAACTGCTCTGCTGACAGTTTTTGATGTCAGAGCAAACTGCAAATTGTAAGATTAGCGTAGTTCCAGAAGTGCGCAAGCCTGCTCAGAAGCAGATTGTTCGGCTTTCTTTTTTGTAAAGCCGTTTCCGGTTGCGAAGGGCTCGTCGTTAACGAGTATCTGAGAGATAAATTCGCGGTGATGGCGGGTACCGCGCTCTTCAATAATTTCGAAGCGGATCTCCTTTCCCTCACGCTGAGCCCATTCTATGATGAGACTTTTGAAGTTCGCATTATTCTGAATAATACTATCCAGATCATAATGCGTAATGAGTTTACTGATGATGAATGTGCGTGTGAAGCGAAAGCCTTTGTCCAGGTAAATAGCACCTACAAAAGCTTCGAGCGCATCGCCGTACATGGAGGATCTTGGCGACATCCCGCGACGGTTACCATCATATTCGATGAGCCTATCGAGGCCTAGCTTCCGGGAGATCTGATTAAGCGATTCGCGGTTAACGATCCTTGACCTAATCTCGGTTAAAAAGCCTTCGTCCTTGTAGGGATATTTGGTAAAAAGAAATTCTGCCACGACCATCCCAAGCACTGCATCCCCAAGATATTCGAGTCGTTCGTTTGATTCACGAAATCCTTTAATGGCTGTCTCCTTCGAGGCAGATGTATGGCGAAAAGCGAGTTGGTAGACACCAAGGTTAGAGGGACGGTCGCCTATTACATGTGCAATAGACTCCTTAAATTTTTTATCCTCAGCGCTTCCGGTTCTGAAAAGGGAAAGTATCGGTATAAGAATTCGCTTTGCCAATTGTAGAAAGTTTATCAGTCTTCATACCTTTTGAAAATGACTGATGCATTATGACCTCCAAAGCCAAAAGTATTACTCAAGGCTATATTCACCTTTCGTTTTTCTGCTTTGTTAAAAGTAAGGTTTAGCCTTGGATTAATTTCCGGATCGTCTGTAAAATGATTGATGGTCGGAGGTATTATCTGATCTCTCACTGCCATAATGCAGGCAGCCGCTTCGATAGCACCTGCCCCGCCAAGTAAGTGGCCGGTCATTGACTTGGTCGAACTGATGCTAAGATTGTAAGCGTGTTCTCCAAAAAATTTCTCGATGGCTTTGATTTCCTGCGGATCGCCGATTGGGGTTGACGTACCGTGGGTGTTAATGTAATCAATGTCAGAAGCCTGGATCCCGGCATTCTCCACGGCATTCCGCATGACGATGTAAGCACCCAATCCATCGGGGTGAGGTGCTGTAATGTGGTAGGCATCGGAAGACATTCCCGCACCGATCATTTCAGCATAAATTTTCGCTCCCCTGGCTTTTGCGTGCTCGTATTCTTCCAGGATCAGTGCGGCCCCTCCTTCTCCCAGTACAAATCCATCGCGGTCCTTATCATAAGGCCGGGACGCTGTTTCAGGGCTGTCGTTTCTTTCGGAAAGCGCCTTTAATGCATTAAATCCGCCCACACCCGCAATCGTCACAGCCGCTTCCGAGCCGCCGGAAATGCACACATTCATCATACCCAGTTTGATGTAATTGAATGCGTCTATTAAAGCGTTGGTAGCTGATGCGCAGGCAGATACGGTGATAAAATTCGGACCTCTGAAGCCGTAGCGGATCGAGAGCACTCCCGATGCGCTGTCCACGATCATTTTAGGAATAAAGAAAGGATTGAAGCGGGGCGTTTTTCCATTTTCGGAGAAGTTCATGACTTCTTCCTCAAAGGTTTTCAAACCACCGATTCCGGTGCCCCAAATTACACCGGCTTTGTCGAGATCAAGCTTATCTACGTCAAAGCCGGCGTCCTTCATGGCTTCGTCTGCCGCAATTACCGCGTATTGTGTAAATGGGTCCATTTTACGCGCTTCCTGTCGCGGGATGTAATTGTTGATGTCCAATCCCTTGACTTCACAGGCGAAACGGGTCCGAAACTTTTCAGCATCGAACCTTGTAATCGGCGCAGCGCCGCTTACCCCCGCAACCAGATTTGTCCAAAAGGTAGAAACATCATTCCCGATGGGCGTCAATGCGCCCATTCCTGTAATCACAACTCGCTTAAAACTCATAAAAAAGGACAGAAATAGAAGATGATACTGGTATAAAAACCGAATTACTTCACGTTCTCTTCCAGGTATGCAACAGCTTGGCCAACCGTACCAATGTTCTCTGCCTGATCGTCAGGAATAGATAGATTGAATTCTTTTTCAAATTCCATAATCAATTCAACGGTGTCTAGAGAGTCTGCTCCCAAGTCGTTCTGGAAGTTTGCTTCCGGTGTAACCTCCGACTCTTCTACGCCGAGTTTCTCGACGATAATTTGCTTAACTCTTTCTGCAATTGCTGACATTTTATAATCACTTTTTGGTTAAAATCGCAACAAAGAAAGATATTCTAGTTCACTTTTTCAAAATTTTTTTACTGAGCTGTTTTTATTGTAATGTCTGCTTCCGAAATAAAAAAAACAGTAAATCAGATACTTATCATGTATACGTTTTTCGAATTCTTTCGATAGCCTGGAGAACATGCCGGATAAGTGTACATTCACCAGATTTTTATAAAAAACAATCATTTAAACATGATTTCGATACCAAAATTACAAAATACGGATTCTTCTCAGTTCTTCCTGATGGCAGGTCCCTGCGCGATTGAAGGCCGGGATATGGCGCTAAGGATAGCGGAGAAAATCGTCGCTATTACTGACCGGCTCCGGATTCCTTATATTTTTAAAGGTTCTTACCGGAAGGCCAATCGTACCAAAATAGATTCATTTACAGGGATCGGCGATGAAAAGGCTTTGAATATCCTCAAAGAGGTCTCGCAAACCTTTGGTATACCTACGGTAACCGACATTCATGAATCACACGAAGCGGCGATGGCGGCCGAGTATGTGGATGTTTTGCAGATCCCCGCTTTCCTGTGCAGGCAGACTGAATTGCTGGCAGCCGCCGCAAAAACCGGCAAAGCTGTGAACGTCAAAAAGGGCCAGTTTTTATCGGGCGCTTCCATGAAATTCGCTGCGGACAAAGTCTACGAGGTCAATCCTCAATGCCAGGTTATTCTAACCGATCGTGGCAATAGTTTCGGCTATGGCGATTTGGTGGTCGACTACCGTAATCTGCCTGAAATGGCTGCATTTAATGTGCCCGTAGTGATGGATTGCACGCACTCGCTTCAACAGCCCAACCAAAGCTCAGGAGTTACCGGAGGCAAGCCGAAACTGATCGAAACCATCGCGAAAGCAGCGATCGCAGTTGGTGCGGACGGGCTTTTTATTGAAACGCATTTCAACCCTTCCGAAGCCAAATCCGACGGTGCGAATATGCTCCCGCTGGATCAGCTGGAAGGTTTGCTGGAAAGGCTTGTTCGGGTTAGAGAGGCTATCCTATGATTTTAAAAATCGCCCGTCACCAGCTATTCGCATTACTGATCTGCTGCAACCTGCTCCCGCAGTCGGTCTATGCGCAGCGCGATTCGACACTTTGGAAAGTAAGGGCGGGCGACGTAATTCCACCTGTTTCGCTGGCTGTTGCCGGGTTGGTGGTACAGGGAAAAATCAGCCGCAGCCTGCAACGGGAAGTCCGGTCGCAATATCCTTCATTTCATACCAATGCGGATGATTTTCTTCCGTATGCCCCTGGCGTTGTGAGCCTTACATTGGCCTCAGCCGGAGTCAAAGGCAAACATTCGCTTGGCGACCAGGTAATCCTCGCATTACTCTCGAACATCGGCGCACAGGTGGTTACTCAGGGTATAAAACGCATTTCAAAATATCCGCGGCCCAATGGGGAAGACAACCATTCTTTTCCTTCCGGGCACACTACCACAGCTTTTGCAAATGCGGAGATATTGCACCAGGAATATGGTGAAAGAAGTGTGTTTTACAGTATCGGAGGCTATGGAACTGCCTCAGCAGTAGGCGCTATGCGGATTTTAAATAATAAACACTGGCTGGCAGACGTCTTGATGGGCGCAGGAATCGGGATCGGCGCTACCAAAGTTTTTTACATCAGCTATCCCTGGCTCAAACAGAAATTTCCCCGAAAGAAAAAAAGAGCAGTTCCGGAATAGCTGCTGACACAGGGCTGTCATTCGTCTCCATTTTATTTGCATATCACTTAAAACAAACAGCCCTATGCAAGTCAAAACTATTGCTCCGATCCATGTTCTGTATTATGAAACGGAAACGACGCTGACCGAAATTTTTCAATATGTAAGGCTGGTTGCGCGCAGGTTGTACCGCGATGCGATCGCTTCTGATCTTGAAATTACCGGGCCTGTTTACTGGATCTATGAAGGCGCTGACGAAAACCCGGATACTGTTTTTAAATTGACCATTGCATTGCCCGTTAACCCTGCATCGCCCGTTTCCGGCTCCGAATTCAGGCAAAAATTCCTGGAACCATTTCAATGTATTTCTCAGGAATTACAGGGAGATTGGAACGGATTAGGCAATGTTTACGGCGGAATCTTTGCGCAATTGGGCGAAGGAAATCACGCTCCTTCCGGCCAGAATCGCGAAATTTATATTAATATGGATTTTCAAAACCCGGCAGGAAATACTACCGAAGTACAGGTTGGGATTCTGTAATTTTAGAAAATCTACAATCAACAAAACAATGTCCTACTGCGACTATATTAACAACAACAGTTCTGAGGCAACTGATTTTCTTTTAAATAAAGAATACCACGATAACCACTACGGCTACCCAATCGACGACGATGACGAGCTTTTCGGTCGGCTTTTGCTGGAAATAAACCAGGCCGGACTGAGCTGGACTTTAATGTTGCGGAAACAATCGTTTTTCCGCGATGCTTATGCCAATTTTTCCATTGAAAAAGTAGCAGCTTTTGACGAAAACGACCGGGAGCGGCTAATGCAGGATCCCGGGATTGTCAGAAACCGGCTGAAAATCAATGCAGCAATTGTGAATGCGCAGAAGATATTGGAATTGAGGAAAGAGTACGGCTCCTTCAAGGCCTGGATCAATGCCAATCACCCTTTGACAAAACCCGAGTGGATCAAGCTTTTTAAGAAAACATTCAAATTTACCGGTGGCGAGATTGTGAATGAATTTTTGATGAGTACCGGCTATTTACCTGGCGCACATTCGCCGGAATGCCCTATTTATCAGAAAATCGAGCGACTGGCAGGCTGAGAATTTGGTTTTAATGCCCTTTTAAATAGGTAAGCAAATGCGCCGGCTGGTCGGTTTGTAATCCCTGAACACCCTTGTCAAGCGCCTCTTTCCACGAAGTCGGACCTTCGCTCGGACTTTGTACGTCCAGCCAAACTTCCACGCCATGTTCGTTGGCCACTTTGATCAGTTCGTGATCTTTCACATTGTCGAGGATCTGAACCTGCGTTTTTTTCAAAAAACCCAATAATTGCTCTGTATTGGCTACATCTTTGGGCAGGCTGGTCATCAACGGAATATGCGGCGCAGCTTCCTTCCATTGCCGGTATTGCCGCTCGTCGTTCAGATAAACAATGATCTGATTGTCCATTTCGGCAGCTTTGATCTGCTTCCAGGCTTCCTCGATATTGGCTTCCTTGCAATCCAGGTAGATATTGATCTTGTCCTTACACAATGCAAGCATTTCACGAAACTCGGGAATGCGGTGTGTTTTTTTGTTTCTGTTAAAAACCTGCAATTTCTTTACCTCCGATAGCGTCATTTCAGAAATGCGGCCGCTTCCATTCGTAGTGCGGTCGACTTTGTCATCATGGAGCACCACCAGCTTTCCATCTTTCGTAGTCCGGAGATCAACTTCAACGTAATCCGCGCCGCATTCGATCGCATCCCGGCAGGAAGCCAGCGTGTTTTCCGGAGCTGCGATGTGATTCCCGCGATGGGCGATCACTACCGTTTTGTTTTTACACTGGGGCAATTTCACCTGCTGCGCGAGCGCATTTAACCCCAAAATCGTGAAAAGAATTACTAATCCTCTGACAATCATAACCATAAAAGATAAAAGTCTACAAGTACAGCAAGATTCCCGCACTCATAGACTCATCGACTTTAACCTATAAACTATTGTATTTCGAAACTGCTCAGGTTCACAAATTCCTGCACCCTCGCATTGATTTCCTCACGCGAAAGATTGACCAAACGCTCCGTACCAAATTTTTCAACACAGAAAGAAGCCATTGCAGAACCGTAAATAACGCCTCGCTTCATATTTTCGAATGAAATATCATTGGTACTGGCGAGGTAGCCGATAAATCCGCCTGCAAAAACGTCACCTGCACCGGTCGGGTCAAAAACTTCTTCCAGCGGCAATGCAGGCGCGAAGAAAATGCGGTCTTCCTGGAAAAGTAACGCTCCATGTTCTCCTTTTTTAATGATCAAAGTTTTCGGCCCCATTTCCATGATCTTCTTCGCTGCCTTACGCAGTGAATATTCTCCTGAGAGCTGGCGCGCTTCTTCATCATTGATCGTGATCAGGTCGACCAGTTTTAAAACAGCTTTCAAATCATCCAGCGCGATATTCATCCACAGGTTCATGGTATCGAGCATGATCAGCTTCGGACGCTTTGCCATTCTTTCAATCACGAGTTTCTGCGTAGCCGGAACCGTATTGCCCAGCATCAGAAACTCGGTACCCTGGTAGGAATCAGGTATAATCGGATCAAAATGCTCCATTACATTCAGCTCGGTAACCAGCGTATCGCGGGTATTCATATCCTCGTGGTACTTGCCCGACCAGAAGAAGGTTTTTCCGTCCTGAACAATTTCAAGTCCTTCCGTACTAATGCCGTGGTCCTGCAAAAGCGTGATCATTTCCTTCGGGAAATCGCCGCCTACTACGGCAACCAGATTATTATCCCTTGTGAAATAAGACGCGGATAGTGTGATGTAAGTGGCGGCGCCTCCGATAATTTTATCTGTTTTTCCAAAAGGCGTTTCGAGCGCGTCGAATGCAACAGATCCTACGGTAAGTAAGCTCATAAATAATTACTGTGTTGATTTTAAGTTAGTTTCAAACTTTGTATTAATTCCAAAAAACGCTGCGAAGATAAGTAAAACGGATGAATAGCATATTTCTGCCCACCTCAATATTAAGTGGCGGCGAATCTATCATTGGTTATTTGTTATTTTTGCTGACTAAGATTTTATTTCTCCGCTATAAACACATACTTAATAAATGGAATCAATTACAGAAGCAAGAAGGCACATCGCTAATGCGAAGAATTTTCTCAGCGTCAATGCTAAGAAGCAGGACGGCATTTATCTTGACAGGAAATATGTCAAGATCGCCGGACATACTGCTTACACCGGTGTTTTGCTAGCCTTGGACGAACTTTTACCAGGCACCAAAAAGAAAACTAGAAAAGGTGTCGAATGGTATCAGAAAGAGCTGAGCGTTCTAGATAAGAAAGTGATGTCTAATTTTGCAACCGCCTATGAGCTATTACATTTATCAATGGGATATGACGGTTCCAAAAGTGTAAGAATTGCAAACATTGGCCTCGAAGAAGCCGAAAAAATCATAGATTGGGTAGAAACGCGTCTTGAGAAAAGGAGTAATTAATTCAGATAAATTTTTCAGTAAGTACCGGATCAATGACCGAACAAACTTTCCAGCCCCTTAAGATATTCAATACACTTACCCGCAAGAAAGATGTATTTGTACCAATTGCCCCTCCCTATGTTGGCATGTACGTCTGCGGTCCGACGGTCTATAATAATGTGCATTTAGGAAATATCCGCACGTTTCTTGCATTCGATATTTTATACCGCTACCTCACGCACATCGGTTATAAAGTCCGCTATGTGCGGAATATCACAGATGTGGGCCATCTTGTGGGAGATGGTGATGAGGGTGAGGATAAGATCGGTAAAATGGCCAAGCTGCAAAAGCTTGAACCGATGGAAATTGTGCAGCGGTATACCAATGATTTCCATGATGTTACCGCCATATTTAACCTGCTAACTCCCAGCATTGAACCTACTGCAACCGGCCATTTGATCGAGCAGATAGAGGCCGTGCAGACGCTGATAGAAAAAGGGGCCGCCTACGAATCAAACGGTTCTGTTTATTTCGACATTAATAAATACCAGGGTGCTGGAAATGAATATGGAAAGCTCTCCGGCCGCATTATTGAAGATCTTTTAAATGAAACCCGCGAACTCGACGGACAGGCAGAGAAACGCAACCCGCTCGATTTTGCATTGTGGAAAAAAGCCAGTCCGGAACATATTATGCAGTGGGATTCTCCCTGGGGAATGGGCTTCCCCGGCTGGCATTTGGAATGTACCTGCATGAGTAAGAAGTACTTAGGCAAGCAGTTTGATATTCACGGCGGTGGTATGGACCTGAAATTTCCGCATCACGAATGCGAGATCGCGCAGGGAAAATCGCTCACCGGTGAAGAACCAGTCCGCTACTGGATGCATACCAATATGCTCACTGTGAACGGACAAAAAATGTCCAAGTCGCTCGGTAACTCATTTTTGCCTTCCGAACTTTTTTCCGGAAACCATGAATTGCTCGACCAGGCTTACAGCCCGATGACCGTGCGGTTTTTTATGCTGCAAAGTCAATACCGCAGTACGCTGGATTTTTCAAATGATGCATTGAAAGCCGCGCATAAAGGCTATAAAAAGCTGGCTAACGGATTAAGGAATGCAAAACTGCTAACTTATACTGAGGAAGAAGGGGTTACTATTGACGAAGCGAAAAAGACAGATATTCAGAAATCGGTCGACGGTTTTTATGCCGCGATGAACGACGACCTGAATACCGCAGTCGCGTTCGCTAATCTTTTTAATTTGCTCAAATACATCAATATGCTCAATATGGGGCAATTGAAACCGGCAGCGATCGGCGAAGAGTCCTTTAATCTCTTGAAAGATAACTTCATCGTATTCTTCGAAGACGTAATCGGTCTGAAAGAAGAACTGGCAGAAGGGAATGCCGTTCTGGATGGAATGCTGAACCTGTACCGGGAATTTAAAAAGTTGCAGAACTACGAAAAAGTAGACGAAATCCGTTCTTATTTCAAAAATCAGGGTCTGGTGATTCGGGACACGAAAGTTCGGGTCGACTGGGCTTACGAAGAATAAATATGAAAAACCGGCAATCGATCATCGCTTATATCCTGTTAGGCGTTTTTTTACTCGGCGGAGCTGCCTATTATATCGTCCCGTTTCTCACTACAAGCAAGGTTAGTACGATTAATCTTGCAGTACCTTCCGACGCGCCTACTTTTGTAAAAGAAGGAGAAGTTACCTTTTTGAAAGCCGGTAAAGCGCATATAAAAATCGATGTCGAAATTGCGGAAAACGAGAATGAGCGGGCGAAAGGATTAATGTACAGGTCTTCTATTCCAGATTCGGTGGGCATGCTTTTTATTTTTGATCACCCTGAGCCGCAAAGTTTCTGGATGCATAACACCAGCATTCCGCTCGACATTATTTATGTCGACGAGCATAAAAAAATCATTTCCATTGCGGCCAATACTGAACCCTATTCCGATGAAGCGGTTCCTTCACTAGGGGATGCGCAGTATGTGGTAGAAGTTAATGCCGGATTCAGTGAACGTAACAATATTAAAACAGGAGATGCCATTTCTTTCTAAGGGACCATTTTTCAAGAGATTCATTTACATTGTTTCTTTTACAATACTCATTTACGGATGCAAGAGCAATACCAGCTCCGAGCAAACCAGCGAACAGGCTCCCAAACTCGTCACCAGTCCTGCATTCAATCCGGATTCTGCTTATGCATTTGTTCAGAAACAAGTGGATTTCGGCGCCCGTGTCCCAAATTCCAGGCCACACCAGCTTTGCGGCGATTACCTGGCAGCAACTTTGAAGAAATACGGTTTGCAGGTAACCGAGCAAACTTTTACCCCAACTACATTCGACGGAACGAAACTGAATGCCCGGAATATCATCGGCAGTTTTAATCCAGCTGCTTCAAAACGCATTCTATTGGCTGCACACTGGGATTCCCGCCCTTTTTCCGATCAGGATTCTGTTGTGAAAAATAAACCTGTACTGGCGGCTAATGACGGCGCGAGCGGCGTAGGTGTATTGCTGGAAGTAGCGCGGGTATTATCGTCGCAAGCTTCCAAACCGGATATTGGAGTAGACATTATTTTCTTTGATGCCGAAGACTGGGGTAGCACGGATGAACCTACTAAACTGGAATACAGCGGATTTTGCCTCGGTTCACGGTATTGGTCGGCGAATAAGCATGTACCCAATTACACTGCCTATTTCGGCATTTTATTGGATATGGTCGGTGCAAAAGGCGCCACTTTCCTGAAAGAAGGGCATTCCATGCAGGTTGCAGAAGATGTGGTGAGGCAGGTATGGACCACCGCCAGCCGCATTGGATACAACAACTATTTTATAGACGAACGCGGCACTGCGATCACCGATGATCACTGGCCAGTGAACAAAGTGGCCGGCATTCCAATGATCGATATCATCCACACCAAACAAAACAGCCTCACACTCACGTTTTTCCCACAGTGGCATACCAGCCACGATACGATGGAAAACATTGATCCGAATACATTAAAAGCAGTCGGCCAGACATTGATGCAGGTACTGTATCAGGAAGCAGCGGGGCAGGCGTTGTAAAAGCGTCATTCGTGGTCACTGGTGGTCGTTAATTGTTCGGGGTAGTTCGGGGTGGTTCGAGGTGGTTCGGGGTGGTTCGATATTGTTTGCTTCTGACGTAGAACCGAGCAAAACAAAAAATGACAAGAAATGACCACAAATGACCCCCAATAACAATCTCGAACAACCTCCAACTCCTCCCATCCACCCCGAACAACCCCACCCCCTACATCCTCCTCACCACAATCCAAATATCCGAATTCCTCCCCTTATCGTCGCTGCACGAGATCTTGACCCTTCCCATCGGCGGAGTGATGAAAATACCTTCGTGCGGTTTGGCTTTTTTAGTGAGCTTATCATTCACATACCAAAAAACTTCCTCCACATCATTCGCCGCCTGACAAGCAAGCTGTAATTGCTGCGGTTCGTCTTTTTGAATAAAATACTCACTACCCTCATTCGGACTTACGATTAAGGGCGCGCCCTCGTGAAAAACGCGCTCGCATTTCGGGTTATGGGGCGGGATTTTCTGATAGGGAAGTTTTTGCTGCTCATGGAATGCGATCAGCTCAGGAGCCAGGTTTGGATAAGCTTTTTTTTCAAAACCCGTTTCAGGCAGGCAATACGTGCAATAGGAAATTTTACCAGCAGGATCCGTAAATACCCAGCGCAAGTGCTGGCACTTTTTATAATTGGAAACGCCCACTATAAACTGGTCGGGAATAGCGTGCGGGCAAAACTCTGACGGAATATCGCCGGTTGCAGGACACACCTGCCGGACTGAAATGTCGGCCGGCGATTTGTACCAGCCTTTGGGGGAATTGTAATCAAGAGAATTGAATATGGAGAAAAGCAATGGGGTCGCCGTATTAGCGCCACTGAGTTCGGGAACTCCCTCGCCTGAAAAATTTCCTACCCACACTCCTATTGTATACCTTTTATTATAACCAATACTCCAGGCATCGCGCTTTCCATAGGAAGTTCCCGTCTTCCAGGCGATTTTAGGTAAATGGTAAGTATTGTCAAAGTTAGTCGGCAGATCCGGCCGGGTGATCTGGGTGAGAATATCTGTGACCAGATAAGCCGCTTCTTCCGAAACGATTTCCTCGCCATTCGGCGCCGACTTGGATTTTGTATATTTCAATGCATTCAACTTTCCATTATTTGCAAATGCGGCAAACAGGCGAGTCAGTTCTTCCAAAGTAACCCCGCAGCCGCCCAGAATCATCGATAACCCCAGGTCTTTTGCCTGCTTGTCGACGGTTTTGAATCCTGCTTTCTTCATTTTATTGATAAAAAAAGGAGTACTGATATCTTTCAGGATCCGCACTGCCGGGATATTCAGTGAATTCGCCAGTGCAAAAGTGGTGGTAACCGGACCATTGAACCGCCGGTCGAAGTTCTCCGGCTCGTAGCCGCTGAAATTTCCCGGAACATCATTCAATACCGTTTTGGGCGTAATCGTACCTTTGTCAAATGCCGTCGCATACAAAAGCGGCTTCAATGTACTCCCCGGCGACCGAACCGCCCTGACCCCATCTACCTGCCCGCCATCGTAAGGATTGTCGAAATCAGCCGAACCCACATAAGCCTCCACTTCCATCGTCTCGTTATTGACTACCAGCACAGCCGCATTGTGGATATTCATCATTTTCCGGCGGTTGATAAAATTCAATACCTGCGCTTCGATCTGCTTTTGTGCATGGATTTTAATGGTAGTTGAAATGATCGGCTGGTCTGGAAACTGCTGTTTCAGCCGGAGCGACAAATGCGGCGCGTGGCGGGGTGCCTGTAATCTTCTCACCTGCAAAGGCTCGTTTAATGCATCTTCGATAATGTTTTTTTCAAATAAACCTTCCTCCTGAAATCGCGTCAGCCACTTATTTCTTGCCTGCTTCAATGCTTCGTTCCTGGTGCCAGGCCGCAGGCTGGACGGTCGGTTAGGGATGATGGTTAATGCAGTAATTTCCGCAAGACTGAGCAGCTGGGGCGGTTTACCAAAATACAGTAGTGCAGCAGATTTGATCCCCTCGATATTCCCGCCGTACGGGATCAGGTTTACATACATTTGAAGGATCTCCGTTTTGGAAAAATGCATTTCCAGCTGCAAGGCGCGCGCCATTTCAATCAGCTTGTTCAAATAAGTGCGCTTGCGGGGCTGAGTCAGGCGTACAACCTGCATGGTGATCGTGGAAGCGCCTGAGGTTCTTTTTCCGGTAAAAATATTGCGAAATGCGGCCCTGGCTACTGCGAAAGGATTAATGCCGGGGTGGTAATAGAAATATTGATCTTCCTTATATAGCAGGGTTTTACTGAGCAGCGGCGTGATTTCGGGCAATGCGGTTTGGAGCCGCCATTTATCATCTTTACTTAAAAATGCATGAATTACAGCTCCGCGGTGATCGGTGATCTGGGTAGCGTAGTGGATTTTCGGGGAAAAAGGAAAGGCAAAATCAAGCACCAGGAAAAGCAATATCGTGACCAAAATGGCTGCAAGCGATTTCCGGAATGGTACTCTTTTCATATAGGAGGTGTGTAAAAACGAACAGGACTGACAAAGATAAAATTAGATTCTGTTTTGTCCTGATCAGTTAATTTTCACTACTTACTGACTTTACTTCAAATAAAGCCAATCAAAATACCATTATGTCCAAATACATCGCCGCAATCGACCAGGGTACTACCAGCACACGCTGTATTCTTTTTGACCACAGTGGAAATATCGTTTCCGTAGGACAAAAGGAGCACGAGCAGATTTACCCGCAGCCGGGCTGGGTTGAACATAATCCGGTTGAGATCTGGAAAAATACGCTGGAAGTAATCGCGATCGCGCGTATCAATGCTTCGGCCACTGCGGCAGATATTGCGGCGATCGGTATTACCAACCAGCGTGAAACGACGGTAGTTTGGAATAAAAGAACCGGAAAACCTTACTACAATGCGCTGGTTTGGCAGGATACCAGGACTACGGACCTTGTTGCGAAATATGAAAGAGAGGGCGGGCTGAACCAGTTCCGGGACATTACCGGGTTGCCGGTTTCGACCTATTTTAGCGGATTGAAATTAAAATGGCTGCTGGATAACGTGGAAGGCTTGCGGGAAGATGCTGAAAAAGGAGAGGCGCTTTTCGGGAATATCGATACTTTCCTGATCTGGCATCTGACAGGCAGTACCCAGAGCGGAATTCACGTCACCGACGTATCCAATGCAAGCCGCACGCAGCTCATGAACCTGCGCACTTTGCAGTGGGACGCCAATATGCTGGAAGCTTATCAGATCCCCGAAAAAATGCTGCCCGCGATCAAAAGCAGCAGCGAAGTGTACGGGCACGTCACCAACGAAATCCTGCCCGGTGTACCCGTAGCGGGCGACCTGGGCGACCAGCACGCAGCCTTAGTCGGCCAAACCTGCTTTGAGCCAGGCATGGCGAAAAACACTTACGGTACTGGCTGTTTTCTAGTAATGAATACGGGGAACGAGCTTAAAACTTCTGAAAACGGGCTTCTTACTACTATATCTTATCAATTTGGTAATCAGCCCGTTCAATATGCATTGGAAGGAAGTGTAGCTGTGACGGGCGCTTTGGTCCAGTGGGTGCGGGATAATTTGGGTTTGATTAAAAACAGCAGTGATATTGAAACTTTGGCAAAAACAGTAGAAGATAACGGCGGCGCCTATTTCGTACCTGCATTCTCCGGACTATATGCACCTTACTGGCGAAACGATGCCCGCGGCGTGATTGCCGGGTTAACAAGGTATGTCAATAAAGGCCACATTGCGAGAGCCGTTTTGGAGGCAACTGCTTACCAAACCGTCGATGTAGTGCGCGCGATGGAGCAGGATTCAGGTATTAAACTTGCTTCTTTACGCGTCGACGGCGGCATGGTTTCCAATCAACTATTAATGCAATTTCAGTCCGATATCCTTAATACACAGGTAGTTTCGCCCGCCGTAGCCGAAACCACCGCATTGGGAGCCGCCTACGCCGCCGGACTTGCAGTAGGATACTGGAAAAACACCGAAGAACTCAAAAACAACTGGGCCATCGCGCATACGTGGAATCCGGATATGGAAAACGTCATCCGCGAGAAGTACTACTCGGGCTGGAAAAAGGCGGTGACGAAGTCTTATGATTGGATGGAAGGGTAATGGTCATTTGAGGTTCAGGATAGTTCGAGTTGGTTCGATCGGGTAAATTGTATCAAACAATCCCGATCTACTCCAAACAACACTGACCCACCCCGAACAATAATAACAAAAACCAACACGCACCAACCATAACTCCAGACTTTTTATAATCTTTCCAAACAACTGCCTTTCTTGCGCTATCTGGGCTTATGGCGTAACTTCGGGTCGCTAAATAAATTAGAGTTGCCTTATGCATACCCTCCATCTCAAAAAGCCCCTTGCTTTTTTTGATCTTGAGACCACAGGAGTCAATATTTGTCGCGACCGGATTGTGGAAATTTCAGTGGTCAAGGCTTTGGTCAATGGAGAAACCGAGATCCGTACCAGAAGAATCAATCCTGAAATGCCTATTCCGCTCGAAAGCAGCCTCATCCACGGGATTTATGACGAGGATATTAAGGACGAGCCGACTTTCAAGAGCATTGCCAAAAATCTCTCTACATTTCTTGATGGTTGCGACCTGGCCGGTTTCAACAGCAACCGGTTTGATATTCCGATGCTCGTGGAGGAATTTTTACGTGTAGGCGTCGATTTCGATGTCAAAAACCGGAAAATGGTAGACGCGCAACGCATTTTTCATATGATGGAGCCACGGAACCTTGCGGCTGCCTACAAATTTTACTGCGGAAAAACGCTTGAAAACGCACACAGCGCCGAGGCGGATACTATTGCGACATTCGAAGTATTGCAGGGACAAATTGCCAAATATGCAGGTGTTACCATCACTGACAGTCACGGTAAGGAAACCGAGCCTATTAAAAATGACGTCGGTGCGCTCCACGATTTGACTGCTTCCCGGATTATCGATTTTGCGGGCAGAATGGTCTTCAATGACAAGGGCGAAGAGGTTTTCAACTTTGGAAAACATAATGGGAAAAAAGTAGCGGATATCCTCAAAAATGAACCGTCTTTCTTCGACTGGATGATGAAAGGTGAATTCCCGCTGGACACCAAGCGGAAACTGACAGAGATCAAACTGAGGGGACTAACCCAGCGCTGATATAAACTTTCGAACTGGTTTGAGTAAGTAGTATTTATACCTATTTTTGCCTGAAATCTATTTTTGATTATTTAACAGAATATCCTATAAGGTAAATCTGATATGATTCCAAACCCTAATATTCCAGAGGTTAGCATACCATCGGTTATTCAGAATATCCCTCTTCAACATTATCTGATCCTCAGCACTTTACTTTTTGTAATTGGCATTATCGGTGTTCTCACCAGAAGGAACGCGATCATCATTTTTATGTCCGTCGAACTGATGCTGAATGCTGCCAACCTGCTGCTGATCGCTTTTTCTTCTTACAAATCAGATCCTTCCGGGCAGGTTTTTGTGTTCTTTATCATGGCCGTCGCCGCCGCGGAAGTTGCAGTTGGACTCGCTATTATCGTAATGATTTACCGCAATACCCGAAATACAGATATTGGTTTTCTCAACAAACTGAAATGGTAGCTTTTTGCATTTGACCATTCCAACTCACTGAGAAACAGAGATCAAAGTTCAAATAATTATGTCTGCATCATTACTCATCCTGATTCCGCTATTGCCGCTCATTGGCTTTCTGATCAATGGAATCGGATTTAAAACAATACCTAAAGGCGCTGTCGGAATCATCGGTACGCTGGCTGTTGTGGCCAGTTTTGTCATTTCGGTGATGACCTTCAATGATTTTCTCGCATCAGGAAGTCAGCCCCTGGTAGTCCCCCTTTTCGACTGGATTAGCGTAGGCGACCTGCGTATTCCTTTCTCATTCCAGATCGACCAGCTATCGCTTTTAATGCTGATGATCATTACGGGCGTAGGCTCGCTGATCCACATTTACTCGATCGGCTATATGCATCACGATGAAGGTTTTGGTAAGTTTTTCGCTTACCTCAACCTGTTTTTGTTTTTCATGCTCCTGCTTGTGCTAGGATCCAATTATGTGATCATGTTTATCGGCTGGGAAGGTGTTGGATTATGCTCTTACCTGCTGATCGGATTTTGGAATAAAAACACAAACTACAACAACGCTGCCCGCAAAGCATTCATTATGAACCGCGTAGGTGACCTCGGCTTCCTGCTGGGTATCTTCACGATCATCGCAACTTTCGGTTCAGTTGAATACACGGAAGTATTTGCCCAGGCCAGCAGCTTTTCGCTGGAAGATCCTGTTATTGTTACTATTTGCCTATTCCTGTTTATTGGTGCGATGGGTAAATCGGCGCAGATTCCGTTGTACACCTGGCTGCCCGACGCGATGGCTGGCCCAACCCCGGTTTCCGCATTGATCCACGCAGCGACGATGGTTACGGCTGGAATTTACATGGTGATCCGCTCCAACGTCCTTTATTCGCTCGCACCTTCCGCGCTTGAAATTGTTGGGGTAATCGGAGGGTTGACAGCGATTTTTGCAGCGTCAATCGGTCTTTTACAAAATGATATTAAGAAAGTACTCGCTTATTCAACTGTAAGTCAGCTGGGTTATATGTTTATGGGATTGGGCGCAATGGCTTACTCTGCTTCCATGTTCCACGTAATTACCCACGCGTTCTTCAAAGCATTACTTTTCCTTGGCGCGGGAAGCGTGATCCACGCCATGTCCGACGAGCAGGATATCCGGAATATGGGTGGGCTGCGCAAAAAGCTGCCGATCACTTTTATCACATTCCTGATCGCTACAATTGCGATTGCAGGTATTCCTCCATTTGCAGGGTTTTTCTCCAAAGATGAAATCCTTGCCCATGTTTTTGAACACAACAAATTGCTATGGGTGATCGGTGTGATCGGCTCGTTGATGACTTCCTTTTATATGTTCCGCCTGCTTTTCCTTACTTTCTTTGGAAACTTCCGCGGTACACACGAGCAGGAGCACCATTTGCACGAGTCGCCTGCTTCCATGACCATTCCGCTTGTTATTCTGGCGATACTCTCAGCAATTGGTGGATTCATCGGAGTACCAGAGGCTTTGCACGGAAGCCACCATTTGGCCGAATTCATGAGCCCATTGTATGATGCAGCTCGCGAAGCCAACCCGGCAGGCTTTGCTCCTACTACCTTGTCACATTCCGAAGAATATCTTTTAATGGGCGTTTCAGTGGCTGTTGCCTTGATTTCAGCGGTTGTAGCTTACGTGATGTATGTTCAGAAAGCCTCGGTACCAGCTCCCGATTCGGCCGAAAAGTCAGGCTTGCAGCGATTGGTTTACAACAAATATTACGTGGACGAATTGTATGATAATGTTTTTGTAAAATCAACCAAAACGCTATCGAATATCCTGTACAGTTTCGGTGAATTTTTCATTGACCTGTTCGTAAATGCAGCTGTGAGGCTGACCAGTTTTTCAGCCAAAATGCTTAGAAAAACGCAAACCGGCTCGACGGGTGACTATGTGTTTGCAATGGTACTGGGGATTGTCGCGATCCTGTTCTGGAAGCTTTTACTTTGATCATTATAAATCCGTTCACCATTCACTGCTGACCGTTGACTTAAAATATGCTTACTCTTCTTTTAATACTTTTACCGATTGCGGCAGGAATAATTACTCTCTTATCAGGGGAGCGTCTGGCCAAACAGGTCGCACTGATCGGCGGGCTTGCTTCGCTGGGTCTGGCAATATTTGTGTGGCTGCAATTTGATCCGATGGCAGGAACGCAATTCGGATTTAAATATGCCTGGTTGGCTGCAAGCGGCATTTCCTTCGCCGCAGGGATAGACGGTATTAGTCTGTTACTGGTGTTGCTAACCACTTTTCTGACACCACTCATCATTCTTTCCGCATTCAAAAACACCTACAAATCCACCGCCACATTCTATTCGCTGATCCTGTTTATGGAATCGGCATTGATCGGAGTATTTACGGCGACTGACGCATTCCTGTTCTATCTGTTCTTTGAAGCTGCATTGATCCCGGTATACTTTCTATCGGCAGTCTGGGGTGGAGAAAATCGTTTGAAAGTCACTTTCAAGTTTTTCATTTACACCATTTTCGGAAGCTTATTTATGCTTGTGGCGCTGGTTTATTTATACTACCAAACTCCCGGCACGCACTCTTCGGAAATCACTGAATTTTACAGACTGCAACTTACCCCAGGCGTACAAGGCTTTATCTTTTGGGCGTTTTTCATCGCTTTCGCGATCAAAATGCCGCTTTTTCCATTCCATACCTGGCAGCCTGATACCTACACCGAATCGCCTACTCCGGCTACCATGCTATTGTCTGGTATAATGCTTAAAATGGGGGTTTATGGTCTGATCCGCTTTTTGCTTCCTATTGTTCCTTTGGGAATGGAAAACTGGGGTTTAATGGCGATGATCCTTTCCGTGATCGGGATTATTTACGGTTCTATCATCGCAATCCAGCAAAGTGATATGAAGCGCCTTATCGCCTATTCGTCTTTCGCCCACGTTGGGTTAATGGCTGCAGGTGTTTTCTCTTCTTCTTTGAATGGTTTGCAAGGTGCATTAATACAGATGTTAGCGCACGGGATCAATGTAATAGGGCTTTTCTTTATTGTAGATATCATTTATTCTAGAACAAAAACGCGCTATCTGGATCAGCTGGGCGGTATTTCTCAGACCTCGCCGCATTTGAGCGTGTATTTCATGATCTTGCTCCTCGGTAGTGTCGCGTTGCCGCTTACTAATGGTTTTGTAGGCGAATTCCTGCTGCTTTCAAGTGTTTTTCAATATGATGCGATACTCGGAGCGATTGCCGGTCTCACGATCATTTTAGGCTCTGTGTATATGCTGAGGCTTTTTCAAAAATCTATGTTTGGACCGAGATCGAAGTGGGTGGAAGGTTTTCAGGACCTTACCGCAAGTGAGCGCGCCGTTCTTTTGCCTTTAATTATCATGGTTTTCTGGATCGGTATCTATCCAAGTACATTTCTGAAATTAACCGAACCTGCTGTAAGTCAACTTTTACAACTGGTAAATAACTAAGTATAAATATGTACCCCATTGTTTTATTATCATTTTTTGGAGTCGTAACGCTCTTTTTGGGCTTTTCGAAATCAAAGAATATTCTCCTCCCGGCTACGCTGCTTTTCCTGATCATTGCTCTTGCAGGCAACTTTCTGGAATGGAACCAGGGACCATTGCTGTACTTCTACGATATGCTCCGGGTGGATAAGGTCACACTTGCCTTTAACGGAATTATACTATTATCGGCTTTCATGATCTTCGCCATTTCCGGCGGTTTTCAGGATAATCCTGATTCAGAGCCTGCTGAGTACTATGGTTTAATGCTATTCTCGCTCGTCGGCGCATTGATGATGGTCGGTTTTCAGCATCTGATCATGCTTTTTATCGGTGTCGAAATCCTGTCCGTCGCCATGTATGTGCTTACCGGAAGTAACAAGCGCAACCTCCGTTCTAACGAAGCTGCATTGAAGTATTTCCTGATGGGCGCGTTTGCGACGGGATTTATGCTTTTCGGAATTACCCTGCTTTACGGCGCGACCGGCTCATTCAAACTTGATCAAATTCAAGGATTTGCCTCGAATATGCAGGTGGGCTCAGAGTCTTATATTCTTTACGCAGGTTTGCTTTTGCTATTAATTGGAATGCTATTCAAAGTATCAGCAGCGCCATTTCATTTCTGGACGCCCGATGTGTACGAAGGTGCGCCTACGATCTTTACAACGTTTATGTCGACTGTTGTAAAAACGGCAGGTTTCGCAGCTTTGTTCAGACTGTTAAGCGGCTCCTTTACAGGCGTGTACGGGTTCTGGTGGATTGTTATTGCGGCGATCGCGGTACTTACTTTGCTGGTAGGAAACATCGGTGCAACCAGTCAGAACAGCTTCAAAAGAATGCTTGCCTACTCGGGTATTTCGCACGCAGGTTACCTGCTTATTGCATTAACTGCATTAAGTAAACCATCGCAAAACGCAATTATCTTCTATTCACTTGCCTACTCACTTTCCACGATCTGCGCATTTGGGGTTTTAATGCTGGTTTCAAAAGAAAAAACAATAGAAGGTCAGCCGAACGAGTATTATGATGCATTCAACGGTTTGGCAAAACAAAATCCATTGCTGGCATTTGTACTCACGGTTTCAATGCTGTCACTGGCAGGTATCCCGTTAACAGCCGGCTTCTGGGGTAAATTTTTCATCTTTACCAGCGCCGCCGAAAGAGGAATTATCTGGATCACAGTAATTGCTGTTTTAATGTCCACCGTTGGTATTTACTACTATTTCAGGGTGATTATTTCGTCTTACCTCAAAGAAGGTGATTTAATTAAAATTCGCGTTGCGCCGTTTTATCAGGTTATTTTGGTGCTGGCCACATTCCTTACTATTCTTTTTGGTCTCGCTCCCGGCATTTTCGAGGGGGTTATTTAAGACAGAAAATTTATAAAAATCACTTAGTAAAAAGAGCTGCAAGATTTGCGGCTCTTTTTTTGTTACTTTTTCTATGTAGCCGCGTCTCAATGATATTTCTCCTCAATTAAAAAATCGTTGATGACACAGCAAATATTTGAAGAAAGCCCTTCCCGCCAATCTGCCTATTTAAGATTTCTTGACCTGCTGCCACGCCAGCCCATCCTGCCCGACCATCAAAATGATCTCAATCAAATCTTCGGAAAAAGTGTACTCGTGACGGGCGCGGCAGGCTCAATCGCAAGTGAACTCGTCATGCAGCTCGGCGCTTCCTGCCCCGGCTTATTGGTCCTCATCGATCAATGCGAGACTTCCCTTTTTGAAACGGAAATGGCTGTCGCGAATCAGTTTCCCCAAATAGTTGTCGAATCGTACATCGCTGACATTACCGACAAAACCCGGATGGAACGAATCATTTCACATATCCGGCCTGAAATTATCTTTCATGCCGCGGCGTATAAACATGTTTCCGTAATGGAAAAACACCCTTACGAAGCACTTAAAGCCAATTTTTTCGGTACCAAAATTTTAGCCGACCTGGCAATTAAATATTCGGTATGCTGTTTTCTGCTAATTTCAACCGATAAGGCGGTAAGGCCAGCCAGTGTGATGGGCGCCACCAAACGACTTGCCGAACTGTACGTTCAAAATATTTGCTTTGCTGCCCCGAAAAAGACCCGTTTTGTCACAACCAGATTTGGTAACGTCCTAGGCTCCAGTGGGTCCTTTACCAATATCCTCCAAAACCAGATCGAGAAAGGCGGGCCTGTCACGATTACGCATCCCTTCGCAACGCGCTACTTCATGACTTCCACAGAAGCGTGCCGGCTCGTACTGCATGCATTTGCAGCCGGTAAAAATGGCGATATCCTGTTTTTCGATATGGGTGACCGTATTCCGATCCTGTCCATCGCAGAACTGATGATCAGTGCATACGGGCTAGTTCCGCACCAGGATATCGAGATGATTTTCACCGGTCTGCGCCCGGGAGAGAAGCTTCACGAAGATTTGTTAAACGATAACGAAACCGTTAAGCCGGGTAGCTATTGCAAGACACGCATTGCTGTTTGTGATCCGATTCCCCCTCACACTTTTCAGGAAGCGATCATGTTGTTGGAAGAAATAATGTATTACGGCAAGGATTCGGAAATTGTAGCTGCGCTCAAAACAGTTTTGCCTTACCTGTCGGGCTTGACAGGTAAACCCAATTTCGTTACCAGCCAGGACTCCTGAAACTATCGTTGAGTTAAGAATCCATTGCCTTGCATCCAATGCCTGCATCTTCCAAACCATTCTTCAAAAGACGGAATTTTCAAATATCCATGCTCGCCTTTTGAATAAATATGAAGGTCGGAAGGAATTCCGTTGGCATTGAGCGCCTCGTAAAATTTGATACTGTTTGATACCGGAACAACCGTATCGTCACCGGCGTGGGTGAGATAGGCGGGCGGGGTCGTTTTTTTGACGTGCAATTCGTTTGAAAAGTACCTTACCTTGTCCATAGCCGGCGATTGACCAAGTAAGTTGGCCGCAGAACCCTTGTGGCCAATTTTGTCGAGAAAGCTGATCACCGGGTAGACCAGGATCATAAAATCAGGCCTGAGGCTTGTTTTTTTGGGATTATCGATAAAACTGCTGTCATAATGTGTCCCTGCTGTTGCCGCGAGGTGCCCTCCGGCTGAGAAGCCCATGATACCGATTTTTTGGGGATCTATTTTCCATTCCGTCGCATTTTCCCTTGCCGTTTTAATCGCCTGCTGCGCATCCTGCAACGGGCCGATAGACTTGTCCTTCATTATGTCGTCGGAAGGCAGCCGGTATTTTAAAACAATAGCAGCAATACCTATTTTGTTCAATTCCTTTGCTACCTGATAACCCTCACGATCAATCACCAGAACGCCGTAGCCGCCACCCGGGCACACAATTACGGCAGTGCCATTCGCAATCGCGGGATCGGGCAAAAAGACCTTGATCGTGGGCCTGGAAACATTCCTGATAACAAAATCTCTGGAAGTCTCCTTGTCGGGGACATTGACAGCGTTCGGCACTGCACCTGAGTAAAGCGGCATTTCTTTTTGGCCGATTACCATTGTCACTTCTACGAACAGAAAAAACAGAGATAGCAAAAAGCTTCTTTTAATCGGTTTCATGCGCTTGTTTAAGATCCAAACCATAGTCTTTCTAATATTTTTCTAATGCCCGTGAAGATATTTTCTAGGTAACTTTCGGTTAATGCGGATGAGATAGCGTCCTGCTCAACCAGGGAAATGAATCAGGTCCGGGGAAATTACAAATTGAAGACGCTAAAACTTTGAATTTACCGTACCAGCGAGATGAAATGTGCGGTACTCTGTGCGGGAAATTGTATCTATCAATGCCAGATGACGAGTTATTATTATATTAATATAATATTTACAAGAAAATCAATTCGACAGTATTACTTTACAGACTGAACGAATTGAAAAAATAACTAGTTTTGTAAAGTAACCAAATCATTCATTACTTTCTTTCTTAAGTTATAATTGGTCTCACAATCGATTTTGCATTACAATTTCATAATCGACTATCCACAAAAAAGAATGAAATACTCAGTACATGCAGAAGGCAGGTTTCAGTTTATCGATGAAGGAAAAGGCGAAACATTGCTGCTTTTGCATGGTCTTTTCGGCGCATTAAGCAACTGGGACGGTATTATCGATCATTTTTCCAACCGCTACCGGGTTGTTATTCCCCTACTTCCTATTTACGAATTACCTCCCAGGGAGGCCGGATTGGATGCCTTACTGCTGTTCCTGGAAGATTTCGTCGCTTTTAAAAATCTCACCAACGTTACTGTCATCGGTAATTCGCTGGGCGGGCATATCGGCCTTCTTTATACGCTCAAAAATCAGGGGAATGTAAATAAGCTGGTTTTGACGGGCAGCTCGGGGCTTTTTGAAAATTCTATGGGCGGCTCCTTCCCCAAACGTGGAAGCTACGATTACATCAGAGAGCGCGTTGCTTATACTTTTTATGACCCTGCAGTTGCAACGAAGGACCTTATTGATGAGGTTTTTGAAACCACGTCGAGTATTCCCAAATGTATGAGCATTGTAGGTATTGCCAAATCTGCACAACGGCATAATCTTGCAAAAGATCTGCATGAAATCAATGTGCCAACGCTTCTGGTATGGGGATTGAACGATACCATTACCCCGCCACACGTAGGTTATGAATTCAACCGTCTGATCGCCAACTCGGAGCTTTATTTTATAGATAAATGCTGCCACGCACCTATGATGGAACATCCCGAGGAATTTAATGTTATACTGGAAAGCTTTCTTGAGAAACAGGTTTCGGTGCCGGTTGCCTGACCATCGGTTGCTGAAAATTTCTTTAGGTACGAAAGTTGATAGATATATAGTTTTTTTATAGATTCGAAAAACGACGTTCTGAATATATGCTTGCCATTTCTCTCATTAATCCGATGATTCCCGTGCTAAAACCGACTGACTCGGTGGGCACCGCATTGGACTGGATGGATGAATTTGGCGTCAAGCAGCTCATCGTAGCCGACATGGGGGTTTATCAGGGCATAGTTTCCGAAGATATTCTTTTTGATATCCAGGATAGCTCGGAAATCCTTGCGCGGATCATTATTCAGCATAAAGACATTTTTGCTTCCGAAGACCAGCATCCTTATGAACTGCTGCGCCTGGTGAACCAGTTCGGTTTGCGGATCATTCCTGTTTTGCATGACGACCGGAGCTTCGCCGGCAGTATTCTCGCCAATGACCTGATCGAACATTTCGTAAATGAACTCGGCGTCCAGGAGAAAGGTGCAGTAATTGTCCTGAAAATCGCCGAAAGAAGCTATTCTTTGTCCGAAATCAGTCGCCTGATAGAATCCAACGGAACCAAAATTTTGAGCAGCTACTACTCTTCCGGCGAAGTATACGATCCAACTCACGAAGCACGGCTGACACTCAAACTTAATCGTACCCACATTACACCCATCATCGCGACGCTCGAACGCTTCGGGTATGATATTGAAGAAGCACACGCCAATGACCCTATCGAGAGCTTCGATCAGGAAAGGCTTGATATGCTTTTACGGTACCTGGCCACTTAATCGTTTCCCGCCTAATTACAATGCCGTTTTTGAAACGGCATATTTGTCGCTTATCTTTCGAAAGGAACCATCTGTATTATCATTTTCTTCATGAAAATAGCTATTCATGGACGCAACTTCAATGAGTCCGCACGCCCGTTTATTGAAAATATGTTCAATGAACTGAAACATCGGAAAATTGAAGTTCAACTTTCCGGACAATTCCGCGTCTTTCTTGACCAGATTGGTATCCAGCATCATTCTGAGCTGACTTACGACAAGCCGGAGGAGCTTTTTGACGCAAAGCTGATCGTGAGTATGGGTGGAGACGGGACTCTGCTGGAAACGATTTCCCACGTTGGAAGAAGGGTTATTCCGGCAGTCGGTATCAATACAGGCAGGTTAGGCTTCCTAGCCACGGTTCCGCCTGAGCGGATCGCCGACATGATCGCGGCTCTTGAAAACAATCAGTTCCGCGTGGATGAACGGACTTTAGTCGCGATAGAATCGAACCTGGATCTTTTTGACGGATTGAATTTTGGACTTAATGATTTTACGATCACCAAAACGGACACGTCTTCGATGATCACGGTACATACCTATCTGAACCAGGAATTCCTGAATTCGTATTGGGCAGACGGGCTGATCGTCTCTACGCCAACTGGCTCCACAGGCTATTCACTTAGCTGCGGCGGCCCTGTTTTAATGCCGCATTCCCAGAACTTTATCATTACGCCAATTAGTCCGCATAACCTCAATGTGCGCCCCCTGATCGTCGAAGATACTGCGGTGGTCAGGCTGGAAGTCAAGAGCCGGAGTAACAATTTTCTGGTTTCACTCGATGCCCGGTCGAGAGTAGTGGATGAAAACACGCAGCTTACCGTTAAAAAGGCCGATTTTACCGCCAAATTGATCAAGATGAAAGATGACAGCTTTCTGAATACCTTAAGAAGCAAACTTTCCTGGGGACTCGATATGCGGAATTGACTTGACATTTACAACACCTTCCAATGAAGCTATTATACCACACTTTTGACCTGCAATTAAAACACACTTTCACCATTGCCCACGACTCGCGCGACATTCAGCAAACGCTGATCGTGCAGCTGGTGGACGAAAATGATAGCGGCCTCGGAGAGGCTACTGCGAATCCGTACTACGGCATCACGATTGAGAATATGATCGGGGCCCTGGAAAGTGTCCGGGAAATTGTAGAAAATGGCAGCTATCAATCCGCAGAGCAACTTTGGGAACTTGCACATCCTGTTTTGAAAACTAATCCATTTGCGCAATGTGCATTGGACGAGGCAGCTCATGATTATTTTGCCAAAAGAAATAACAAAAAGCTTTACCAAAACTGGGGCCTGACGCTGGAAAATATTCCTTTAACCAACTTCACAATCGGTATTGACACCGTTGAAAAAATGGTTTCAAAAATGAAGGAACTACCCTGGCCTATCTATAAAATAAAGCTTGGCACCAGCGACGACCTGCGCATTGTGCAGGAATTGAGAAAAAACACAGACGCTATTTTCCGGGTAGATGCCAATTGTGCCTGGACACCGGAACAAACGATATTCATTGCCCCCAGACTGAAAGAACTAGGTGTAGAATTTCTGGAACAGCCCCTTCCCGCCAATGATACCGAGGGAATGAAAAAGGTTTTTGCAGCATGTGTACTGCCTGTGATCGCTGATGAAAGTTGTATTGTTGAAAGTGACGTAAAAAAATGCAGCGGCTTGTTTCACGGCGTGAATATCAAGTTGACGAAATGCGGCGGGCCTACTACGGCAAAAAGGATGATTAGCGAGGCCAAAGCACTGGGAATGAAAACAATGGTAGGTTGCATGACCGAAACCAGCGTAGGTATTTCTGCCATCGCGCACCTGCTTCCGCTGCTTGACTATGTCGATATGGACGGTTCTTTACTGATTAAAAATGATCCCGCCAGTGGAGTTACCTTCGATTTCGGGAAGGTCATTTTTCCGCTGCGCAACGGAAGCGGCGCCGTTCTCAACACCTCCTTTCATTAAACTCGTGAATGCATTCCAGACAAATAAACTTCCTGGCAGGACTGTACAAACGCTGGAAGGAAACGAATATCTGTGGTTCAGTGGTACTGACTACCTTGGAATGGCATACAACTCCGATTTCCAATCATTTTTAAGAGAAGGATTTGAGCATTACGGAACCCACTTTGGAAGTTCGCGAAACGGTAGCCTGAGGCTCGCTATTTATCAGGAAGCCGAGGAAAGTTTTGCGGCCTGGCAGTGCTCAGAAGCTGCATTGCTGGTGTCGTCAGGGATGTTGGCTGGCCAGTTGCTGATAGCACAAACCGACCAAATCATCCGGCAGCTTGACAATCCCGGACGCATTCTTTTTCACTACGCGCCAAAAGTGCATCCGGCGATCCGGGGCACCGGCTATTATTCCAACACGCTGGATTGGAAAACGTGGGCGCAGCTTACAGTCGATCAAATCAATGCCGGCACCCCCGAAATGCTACATATTATCTGTTCTGACGCAGTAGGTTCGCCGATGGTCGAACAGTTTGATTTTTCGGTTTTCGATCAAATAGATTCTCCTGACAGCTGCCGGTTGATTATTGATCAGTCGCATTCCCTGGGTGTTTTGGGAGAAAGTGGTTTTGGTATTGCAAGGCAAATTAGCCAGGCGCTACTGGGCCGGACTACCTTCGTCTCTTCTCTAAATAAGGCGTTAGGAATACCTGCGGGAATAATCTGGGGTGACAGGAACGTGATAGACTTGCTAAGCCAATCGCCACTATATGCCGGCGCTTCCCCCTCGGCTCCCGTGTACATATCTGCTTTTAAAAGACTGCTCACAAACGGTAATTATACGATTACCCACGCAAATTTGCTGGGCAATATCAATTACTTCGCACAGCAGTTTCAAAATTCCGCCGATCAGTTTATCCGTATTCCGGACTATCCTGTTTTTTGCGCCACTGATCCCGCATTGTTTGATTTTCTACTAAAAAACGGCATCATGGGCTCCTGCTTTCCCTACCCGCTGTCCACCGACGTGCCGGTTACCCGCATTGCGATCAGCGCCGCGCATCAAAAAAAAGACCTCGACTGTTTAGCCGAGGTCTGTAAGCGTTTTAAACCTTTATTATAAATCCGGGTTGCCGCCGAGAGTCGCCAGGCGTTGCTCTTCGCGCAATCTTTCCCGCTCCACTTTCGCAGAAACAAGAATACTTACTTCATATAGTAAAAACAGTGGTATAGCAACCAAAACCTGGCTGTAAATGTCAGGGGAAGGTGTAATGATCGCCGCAACTATCAGGATCACAATAAATGAATGCTTGCGGTATTCGCGCATGAACGCCGGAGTCAGCACCCCGACCTTTGCCAGCACAAAAACGACAATCGGTAGCTGAAATGCAATTCCGCAAGCCAGTGTCAACGTTGCAACAAGGGATATATACGAAGCGAGGCTGAACTCATTGATGATCGATTCATCCAATGTGTAGTTAGCTAGAAAGTTGATAGCCAGTGGGCTTACAATGTAGTAGCCAAAAAGTACACCGGAGAAAAATAGAAACGTTACATAAAAAACGGCTCCACGGGCAGACCTGCGCTCCGAAGGCTTCAAGCCCGGTTTGATGAAGCGCCATATTTCCCAAAAAGCATAAGGAAACGCAAATATCAAACCAGCGATCACAGCGGAGGTCATACTCATCGTAAAAGCGTCGCCCATTCCAATCAACTGAAGCTTGAAATTCAGCGCCTTAACACAGAGCTCGTCATATTTGACCACATCTGCCAGCTTGCAGAGCATCCTGTATGTCCAGAAATCCGGCTGTGAGGGGGCGATGATTACATAATGGTAAATTTCCTGGATGTAAATAAAGGCTATTATAGCGAAAACCAGAATAGAACCTACTGCCCGGATAACGTGCCATCTTAATTCTTCAAGATGCCCGATAAAGGACATTTCTTTACCTTCTTCTTCCTCTTCTTTATCAAAATCCTGATCCAAGGGCATATTTTTAAACTATTACTAAAATGCTATCTACGTAAAAAAGCAAAAACAGGATCAAACTTGTTTCCGCGAAATTTAAAATTACCTAAAAAACCCGTCGAAGTATTCCGGCGGGTTTTTCTACCAAATTTTTCTGGTCAGATCAGTCCATGATAAATGGATAATCCGCCTCCACATATACATCTGTGTAAGCTTCCTTAGGATCAGGGAATTCTGATTCCTCAGCGAACTGGACAGATTCAGCTACGATTTCTTTTACTTTTTTGTCAATATTTTCCAGTTCTTCTTCGGTAGCGAATTTATTACTCAGGATCACCGAACGGATCTGCTCGATCGGGTCTCTGTGCTTGTATTCTTCTACCTCTTCTTTAGACCGGTATTTCTGAGGATCCGACATGGAGTGTCCACGATAACGATACGTACGGAATTCAAGGAATGTTGGTCCTTCGCCTTTACGTGCACGTTCGGCAGCACGGGAAACTGATTCGTGGATCGCTTCTACACTCATTCCGTCCACGGGTTCAGAAGGAATGTCGTAAGCTTCGCCCAGTGTATAAAGCTCTGTCACGTTTGAACTTCTCGCTACCGAAGTTCCCATCGCGTATCCGTTATTTTCTACCACGAAAATCACCGGCAGCTTCCAGCTCATCGCCATATTCAGCGCCTCATGGAATGCTCCCTGGCGGATCGCACCGTCACCGAAGTAACAGATACAGAGGTTGTCGGTTTTATTGTATTTCTCGGCGAAAGCAATACCTGCACCCAGAGGAATCTGAGCACCTACGATCCCATGACCGCCCACAAAACCTTTTTCTTTATCGAAAATGTGCATAGAACCGCCTTTCCCTTTGGTTGTTCCAGTCTTCTTTCCATAAAGCTCGGCCATAATAGCATTGGGAGAAGTGCCCAGCGCCAATGGAATACCGTGATCACGGTAAGCAGTAATGTATTTATCACCCTCTTTAAGAGCGGTTACAGCACCGGAAGAACAAGCCTCCTGGCCGATATACAAATGGCAAAAACCACGGATTTTTTGCTGACCATAAAGCTGGCCCGCTTTTTCTTCAAAACGACGCTGTAAAAGCATGTTCTCGAACCAGAACAAATAACGCTCTTTTGAATGCTGTAATTTTTTTGGGGCAGAAGATTTCTTTTTTTCAGTAACGGTGGCCATGTATTTGGTTCTCGTTTATAAAGACAGAACTTTGTCTTAATGTTATGGTTTGAACAGAGTCTGTTGTTTGCCGTACTCACGCAATGATTTGCGAAAATAAGCATAAACTAAATAACAAAGAAGTTCATGTGGCTAGAAAAGCTCCACCTTACATACTTTAAAAGCTATGAGGAGAAAGCCTTTACATTCGGTGAACATGTGAACTGTTTGGTTGGAGAGAATGGCAGCGGCAAAACGAATCTGCTTGACGCGATCTATTTTCTGACCCTTACCAAAAGTGCCTTCCACAATCAGGATGCCCTTGGCATCCGGCACAGCTTTGATTTTTTCGTGATTGACGGTGTTTTTAGTGACCGCCAGCGACATACCCAGATTACCTGCAGTTTCCAACGTGGTCAGCGTAAGGTTTTTATGGCTGACAAGAAGAACTATGAGCGGCTGAGCGACCACATCGGGCTTTTCCCACTGGTATTGATTGCGCCGGATGATACCGACGTGATCCGGGAGGGGAGCGAGGAGCGCCGCCGCTTTTTCGATGGGGTTTTGGCGCAGGCGACGCCGGGTTACCTCGACGATTTTTTGAAATACAACAAGATCCTCAACAACCGGAACGGGCTGCTAAAACTTTTCGCTGAGCGAAATTATCTGGACGAAGATCTGCTGGAAACCTACAATGAACCGCTGATCATCCTCTCGCAGCGGATTTATGATCACAGGAATGCATTCATGCAACGTTTTCTGCCTTTGTTTCAAAAATATTATGCATTTCTGAGCAGCGGCAAAGAGCAGGTCGACGTCATCTACGAAAGCGAAGTCGCCAGCCCCGACTTCCCGACTGAATTCCGGAGAAACCGCAGCCGCGACTTACATGCGCAACGCACTGGAAAAGGTATTCACAAAGACGAATATGTGTTTGAGATTGATGAAGTTACACTCAAAAAATTCGGCTCCCAGGGACAGCAAAAGTCATTTTTGATCGCGTTGAAACTGGCGCAGTTTGAACTATTGAAAGAAGAAAAAGGAAAAACGCCGATCCTGCTTCTGGACGATATTTTCGATAAACTTGACGACCGGCGCATTCAAAAACTAATTGAATTGATCGATACCGGCTTCCTCGGCCAGGTTTTCATCACTGACGCCCGCCCGGAACGCTCGCAGAAGATATTAGAAAATGTGAAGGCCGATGTGAGGTTTTTTGAGATTGAGAAGGTAAGGCCTGGCTAATTATTTAGAGCGCCTGTTATCGCGGATATTTATCAATAGAACCGTATTTTCAAAAACTGTATAGTACAGCGTTTGATGCTTTCCCAGAACAAATTCATGAACAGAACTGAACGTTCGATGTTTTTTACCCATGAATGCGTATTTTCTCAACAAATCTAGCTGCAATTTGAGTTTGTCAGTAAATTGATCCGCTGATTCAAATCCCCATTGGTCATATAAATAGGAGATTATTTCGGTATAGTCTCTCCTTGCATCCGCCGTCCATTTAATTTCGTAAGCCACTCTTTGCCTTCTTTAAGTACTTGTTCATTCGGGATTAAATTTCCTTGTTGAGCTTGTTTTAAAGATTCTGTTAAGAGCCGGTTGAGTTCGGCAGGATCTATTTCGATCGATTCCGCATTTTGCTGTTCTACTAAACAATTGAGCATTTTCAACAGATCTTCCATTCTGTCGTCGTCAATTTCTTTAACGATCCGAATCGCTTCCGCTCTAAGTTCTGATGCTGACATATCCTAGCTTTGACAGTGTATTATAAAGTTACTGTATAAAAACAAAAAAGCCAGACCTTATATCTGGCATTTTTCTAACGGTAACTTCTTACATACTACACATACTTAGTACTAAGCTCTTTCGCCTCCGCCACGAACTCTTTCACTTTTTGCTCTTCGTCCTTTTTGCAAATCATCAGAACCCCGTCATATTCAGCGACGATATATCCATCTAATCCGCTGATTACTACCAGCTTGTCTTTTGGTGTTTTAATGATTGAGTTGGTTGTATTATAAAGCAACAGATTTCCGTCCGTTACATTTTCATTGTCATCTTTTTCCGAAACTTCATAAAGCGACTTCCAGGTTCCCAGATCCGACCAGCCGAAGTTACTCAGCACAACATGCACATTGTCAGCTTTTTCCATAACCGCATTGTCTATTGAAATGCTGCCGCAATGCGCATAGGCCCGCTGAACGAAAGAATCCTCGGTTTCCAAGTAATAATGATTATCTCCTCCGCTAAAAATATCCGCAATCTCAGGCTGGAATTCTGCCAGTGCTTTCTTGAATGCATTGATATTCCAGACAAAAATCCCCGCATTCCATACAAAGTCCCCGCTATCTAAAAATTGCAATGCAAGTTCCAGATGTGGTTTTTCGGTAAAAGATTTAACTTTCTTGACCGTCAGCTTATCAGGAATGTACTGAATGTATCCGTAGCCGGTATCTGGCCGGGTCGGCTGAATGCCCAACGTCACCAGGATATCCTCGTTCCGGGTCGCACCCAGCGCTACCTTGATGGTATCTTTAAAAATTTCTTCTTTTAATATAATATGATCCGCCGGTGCCACTACAACATTGGCGTTAGGATTGCGCGCGGCGATCTTGTAACAGGCATAAGCGATGCAAGGAGCAGTATTGCGCCTGTTGGGTTCGAGCAGTATCTGATCATCCGTCAATTCCGGTATCTGCTCTTTCACCAGGTCTTTATATTCCTGACTTGTAACAATATAAATGTTTTCGATCGGGCACACCCCATCGAAACGATTAACGGTTTGCTGTAAAAGTGTTTGTCCCGTGCCCAGCACATCGTGAAATTGCTTCGGAAAATCGGTTCGGCTGAAAGGCCAGAATCTGGTACCAACTCCACCGGCCATAATAATTACATAAGTGTCCTGCATTATAAAAGCGATTTGTATAAGCGTTAAGTAAAGCTCGTCAAAACTAGTGATAAACAGCCAGTCTGCTCAATTAGGAACGCCAAAAACGTCACCAAATTTAGCAGAAGGCGTGTTAGCTGGCTTTGGCAGCCTATATTCCAACAGGTTCATAAATCTCAGTCTTTGAATAACAACAGATTTACACCTCAATATTCTTTCAAAATTTCAAGAAAATTTTGTACATTTTGCTAAAAGCATCAGGCGCACTTAAAATCATTCCACTATGAAAGTAAAACTTACACTTCTGCAAAGTATTCTCTTAATCATCACACTGACTTACAATGCATTGGGTCAAACTACGCTACAGGGAAAAGTGTCCGAGTCGGCAAACGGTGAGGCGCTGGCGGGTATTAGTATCCAGATCAAAGGCAAAGTAACCGGCACAATTACCGACAATCAGGGGCGGTTCAAATTATATACGACGTCAAATCCGCCGCTTACACTTACAATTTCTTCGGTAGGATTTCAGACTCAGGAAATAAACGTCAGCCCGGGACAGACTAATCTCGATATTAAAATGGTCGAGCAGGTCACACTTGGCGAAGAGATTGTCGTCTCGGCTTCCCGCGTTGAAGAATCTGTCATGAAATCTCCGGTAGCCATCGAAAAAATGAATCTCCGGGACATGCGCGACACTCCTTCCGCTAACTTTTACGATGCGCTCAATAACCTGAAAGGCATCGATATGGCCACGCAGGGATTCCTCTTCAAGTCCATTAATATGCGCGGCTTCGGCAGCACGGGTAACCCCCGAACGGTTCAAATGATCGATGGAATGGACAACCAGGCACCTGGCCTCAATTTTCCACTCGACAATATCATCGGTATTCCAGAGCTGGATGTGGAAAGCGTGGAAGTGCTTCCCGGCGCAGCCTCCGCTTTATACGGGCCGAATGCGGTCAATGGTTTGATACTCATGAATAGTAAAAGTCCATTTTTATACCAGGGGCTAAGTGCCAGTGTGAAAGGCGGTGTGATGCATGAAAAGCACAGGTCGCAGGCTACGACACCTTTCGTAGATGCTACCATTCGCTATGCAAAAGCATTCAACAACAAAATAGCATTCAAGGCAAATGTTTCTTTTATAAGAGCAAAAGACTGGGAGGCAACCAACTACACCAATCTCAATTTGGGTGGGAATTCAGATCCCGGTCGTGGAGCAGGCACAGCACTGGATTACGATGGGGTGAATGTATATGGTGACGAGATACAGACCAATATCAATGCAGTGGCCCAGTCACTCGCCGCTGCCGGAAATATTCCCGCAGGGGCCGTGTCACTCGTTCCCAACACATTCGTAAGCCGCACCGGTTATCTTGAAAAGGACCTGGTGGATTACAATACAAAAAGTTTTAAAGCGAATGCAGCCATTCACTACCGCATTAATGAAAAAATGGAGGCAGTAGCGCAGGTTAATTACGGATATGGAACTACGGTGTATACAGCAACAGGCAGGTACGCACTCCGCGATTTTAACCTTACCCAGGCCAAACTCGAATTGCGCGGGGACAATTTTACTGTCCGTGCGTATACGACACAGGAGCGCTCGGGAAAATCATACCTTTCAGGTCTCGCTGCGGTTTCGATGCTAACAGACTTTAAACCCAATAATGTATGGTTCGGTCAGTATGTTGGCGCATTTGCGACTGCCCGCGGGGCTGGTACCAGTGAAGCAGCATCTCACCTGCTCGCCCGCCAGACTGCCGACGCAAATATGCCTCAGCCGGGAACAGCCGCCTTTGATCAGCTTCTGGACAAATATCGAAACATGCCAATTGTAGACGGTGGAGGCGGTTTTGCGGACAAGACCAATCTCTACCACGCGGAAGGATTTTATAACTTTAAAAATCAGTTGAAAGTGGTGGAAGTGCTTGCTGGTGCAAATTTCCGTCAGTACCAGCTGCGCTCCGCAGGTACTTTGTTTGCAGATCAGAAAGAAGGGCGTTCAGGAACGATTCCCATTAATGAATGGGGCGCATTTGTGCAGGCAGGAAAAAGTATTTTATCTAATCACCTGAAACTGACCGGCTCGATCCGCTACGATAAAAATGAAAACTTCGCAGGCCAGTTCACACCCAGGGTGTCGGCGGTAACAACTTTTGGTGAGCACAATATCCGCCTATCTTACCAAACAGGTTTTCGCATTCCTACAACCCAAAATCAGTATATTGATCTGAGAACGCCTGCGGGCACATTGGTTGGCGGATTACCCGAATTTGATGCCCGATATAACCTTACCAGCGGAATACTACGGCAAAATCTGTCAGAAGAAGCTGTCATGCAAGTCGTAAAAAGTGATCCGACTATCCTCGAAAAAGCGACCGTTTATGCCAAGGCGGCGGTGACTCAGCAAGCCACCACTGCCATTACCCAGGCGGTCACAACCCAGGTTACCAATGCAGTAAATCAGGCGGTGGCAGCCGGACAAATCCCGAACGATCCGGCAACTATTCAGAGCGCAATCTCAAACGGGGTAAACCAGGCCCTGCCGGGTGCGCTATCTTCACAGCTTCCGGGTATACTCGCGGCGCAGGTTCCGGCCCTGGTTCCAACGATCGCGCAGGCTTACGCCCTTGAAAAATTACCCAAATACAAACCAAGAAAATTGGCTCCCGAAAGGATCGCTTCCTTTGAAATCGGCTATAAAGGTGTTATTGCCAAAAAACTTTTTATAGATGCCTATTACTATGTGAGCAGATACAAGAACCTGATCGGCGGGGCTGTGATTGTAGTACCAACGGCAGCAGCAGCACCGGGGCTGCCTATAGAATCAGGAATTGGGGTAGGCAATTTTAACGGCTATTCGCGGGTAGTGAATACAACGGAAACGATCACTACGACAGGCTTCGCACTTGGACTGAATTATTCATTGTCAAAGGGTTATAACATTGGCGGCAACATTGCCAACAATGAGCTGCGGAACTTTAAACCATCACCAGAAGTGCAGTATTCCCAGTTCAATACGCCGAAATACCGGTACAATTTAAACTTTGGAAAAAGGATAACCAGCAGCAGTAACTTTGGATTTAATGTGGTTTACCGGTACCAGCAGGCATTTGTATGGGAATCAAGCTTTATCGTTCCCACCACTACCGACGTTCCCATTTTCTCCAACACAAAAGTTCCGGCTATCAATAACCTCGATGCCCAGATCAGTTTGAAAGCAGCGTCCATCAAGTCGATCATTAAACTGGGCGCAACCAATCTATTGGGCAAATCTTATATCCAGGCTTATGGCAGCCCGAATATCGGATCTACCTACTATGTAAGTATCACATTTGATGAGCTATTGAATTAGCACGTTTACTTTTCCCCGTAAGCAAGGTCCCCGGCATCACCAAGGCCGGGGACTATATAATACTGCTCGTTCAGCTTCTCGTCGATCGCTCCCAGCCAGAGCCTGCATTGCGGTATCCGGCTTTGCAGGAAGTCAACGCCTTCCGGACTTGCGATCACAGAAGCGATATGGGTTTGCGAGGGAATCCCAAAACGCAGTAATGCATGGTATACTTTTTCCATCGACCTCCCCGTAGCAAGCATCGGATCGATCAGGATCAAGATTTTACCGGTAAGGTCCGGGCTGGTGATGTAATCCATTTCCACTTCAAATTCTTCCTCCTCGTTGATATGATGTCCCCGGTAAGCGCCGATAAATGCATTATCGGCTTTATCAAACATGTTCAGAAAGCCCTGATGCATGGGAACGCCCGCACGAAGGATCGTCGCCAATACTACCGGCTGCAATAAAGAGCGCGAAGGCGCCAGCCCGAGCGGTGTCTCTACTTTGCCGGGCCGGAAAGTCAGCGTTTTTGATAATTCATAAGCAAGCAACTCTCCCATCCGCTCCATATTCCGCCTGAATCTCAATCGGTCTTTTTGAATATTTACGTCACGTAATTCGGCCAGATAGTGATCGGCAATGGAGGGTTTTTGGGTCAATAAAAACATGTGATCGTTAGTTTTCAGCTGCTTCATGCAAGATAATACAAATTCATTGACGTAATTTGGAAGTATTATTCTAAAAATTCTCCGCAAAAGCTCGATTTGTGTGAACAGTAGATTTTGTTTGCCTATGGTTCAAGGAATACGCCGGTATTTGAAAACTTTGTCAATCATACTGGTATCCCTGCCATTCTACGGCCACGCGCAGAGTTCTTTCATTCCCTTCAACGACGATTATTACCATTTGATAGACCGCCTCGAAATCAAGCGGGGGAAGTTCTCAGAAGGTTTCCATTTCAATGCCAAACCATTCGAGAGAAAAGCCGTTGTCGCATTGACGGACTCCATTCTAAAAGAAGGAACGATCAACCTCACGGATCGCGACTGGGAAACGATCGATTACCTGCGGGAAGACAGCTGGGAATGGACGAAAGGAATGGTCGCAACGGATTCGGCCAAATATGATCAGCTTGCCCGCCTGCATTGGTTCAGGCTCCCGCCTCCGGGAAAAAGAAGAAGATTCTTTGGTCGCACGGCTGACCTTTACAGCATTCACAACAAGGATTTCGATCTGCATTTCAATTTTACCACTACCAATTCAATAGGAAGCGATCGCACCGCGGGCCTCGATACTACTTTGTGGTATACCACACGCGGTGTCGAGATCCGCGGTATGATCAATGAAAAGCTTGGTTTTTATACTTATGTAGCTGACAATCAGGGCCACTTTCCCACATATGTAAATCAGTTCTCACCACGATACAGTTTCCCCGGCGAAGGACTGGCAAAAGCGACGCGTAATAATGGCAGGGATTTTCTGACTGCGCGCGGCTACATCACATTCCGGCCGTTGAAAAGCATTAATGTACGTTTCGGTCACGATCACAATACTTTCGGCAGTGGCTACCGTTCGCTGATCCTTTCAGATAACAGCAGCCCCTACCTTTTTTTAAGACTTGATACGCAGCTGGGCCGGTTTCATTATACCAACCTTTGGACCAGCATGATCAATGCAGGTGAAAATTCTTTCACAGGTTTTTTGAGAAACAAGAAATTCGCGTCAATTCACCACCTCAGCGTAAACCTGACCGAACGCATTAATTTCGGGGTTTTTGAGGCTGAAATCTTCAATCGGGATTCCGTGGGCGGTGGATATGATCTCAATTACCTCAATCCGATCATTTTTTACAGGTATGTAGAGTCTTATATAGGAAGCCAGGACAATGCGCTGCTGGGGTTTGATTTTCGCTGGCTCGTCGGGAATAAGGCGTCTGTTTATGGTCAATTCGTCCTGGATGAATTTTTAACTAAATATCTTTTCAACGGAAGCAAGTCCTGGACTAACAAATACAGTCTGCAATTGGGAGGAAAATATGTCGATGCATTCGGCGTACCGAACCTGGATTTGCAGGCAGAATATAATTTGGTACGACCGTATACCTACTCGCATAAAGACGGCGGAAGAAATTATATGCATTATGGACAATCGCTTGCACATCCTTTGGGGGCGAATTTCCGGGAATACATTGCGATTGCCCGTTATAAACTGACGTCCCGGCTGTCGGCTTATGGCACATTTATGATGGCCATGCAGGGAAAAGACCCAACTACCGGCCCGGAAATGAATTTTGGAGGTGATATCTCGAAAAACTACGAGGAACGCAGTGTGAACCGAGATGGGGAACTGGGCCAGAAGATCGGACAGGGGATTAAAGCTTCCACGACTTTTACCGACCTGCGACTTTCTTATTCACTCGCGCATAACCTGTTTCTCGACGGTCGTTACCTGATCAGAAATCTAAAATCGGATGATGTAAAAGTGGCCTCCAAATCGAACATTTTTACATTCGCAATCCGCTACAATATGGCTTATCGCCAGCAAACGTTCTGAACCAATACCATCATGGAAACTAATCCGCATGAACTTCGCAATCTGATCCGGCTTGCATTGCTGGAAGATATTGGCGACGGGGACCATTCTTCCCTGTCGAGTGTACCCGAAAATGCAGTGAAACGCGCGAAGCTGCTCGTGAAACAGGACGGCGTTCTGGCCGGTGTAGAGGTAGCACAAATCATCTTCGACGAAACCGCTACCTATTATAATGATCCCCATTTGAAAATTGATGTGTTACTTTTTGACGGAACCTACGTCAAAAGCGGAGATATCGCATTTATAGTAGAAGGAAGTGCGCGCCTGATCCTGAAAGCGGAAAGACTGGTATTGAATATCATGCAGCGCATGAGCGGCATTGCTACTTATGCGCGACAAATGGCTGTATTGATCGAAGACCTGCCCGTTAAACTGCTCGATACCCGGAAAACGACACCGAATTTCAGGTTGTTTGAGAAAATGGCAGTGAAGATAGGCGGGGCAGTCAATCACAGGATGGGACTGTACGATATGATTATGCTCAAAGACAATCACGTCGACTATGCAGGCGGGATTACAGCAGCGATAACGGGCGCGCGAAAGTATCTGGCGGAAACAGGCAAAGACCTCAAAATCGAAATCGAGACAAGGAATCTGGCTGAGGTGGACGAAGTACTGAGCGTGGGCCAGGTAGATATTATCATGCTAGACAACTTCCCACTGGAAGACCTGCGTGAAGCCGTGAAAAGGATCGGTGATCGGTTTGAGACCGAAGCCTCCGGTAATATCACCGAAAAAACGTTACGCGCAGTTGCTGAGACGGGCGTGGACGGTATATCGAGTGGTGCATTGACGCACCAGGCGCGAAGCCTGGATTTAAGTTTAAAAGCCTTTTAACCTCTATCCACATACCGAAAGCGTATGCAGCATACAGGACATTTTGCATACGCTTTTTACAAAGAAAGGCTTTGGGGCTTCCGCCGTGCCCTCATTTTGATATTTGCTTTCAGTATTATTTTCGCAAATACCTTGCACGCGCAAGAGCCCCCGCGGCAGGATGTTGATATTAACCAGTTTATTGGCAGTCTCTTCCCTGTTCCTTCGGAAGATATTGATTACGCCGAGCTTTTCGAGTCGCTGTTACAGCTTTATACCAATCCCCTCGACATCAATATCGTGACTGCCGACGAGCTGTCCGGCGCGATGATCCTCACTGATTTACAGATCCGCGCCTTCCTGCAATACCGCGAGCAGCTTGGTCCGTTCATCTCATTGTATGAATTGCAGGCTATTCCCGGCTTCGACCTTCAAACGATTTACAGATTACTCCCTTTTATAGCTCTAAACCCAAAATCTGCCTCACTAAAAAATGCCATACACAACCCTGACCAGCACTTTTTAATATTACGTTCGGGCCGCATTCTTGAAACACAAAAAGGTTTTGCCCCACTGGATTCGGCCTCCAAGGCGGTGACGCGGTATCGGGGAAATCCTTACAATACATTTCTGAGATACCGCAATGCACGGTCGGGTTATTACAGCTTCGGGATTACTTTTGAAAAAGATGCCGGCGAAAAATGGTGGGCCTGGGAGCCGAAAAGGCATATTTTAGGCACGGACTTCACGTCTTTTCATGCGCAGGTATTAAATAGGGGAAGATTAAAAAATCTGATCATCGGGGACTTCCGAATGCAAACCGGCCAGGGAATGGTAATGGGCGCGGGCTTTTCGCTGGGCAAAGGCTCAGAAGTGATTAAAACAGCTTACCGCAGTACATTGGGCTTCAAGCCTTACACTTCCTCTGGAGAAGCAGATTTTTTTAGAGGTATAGCTTTCACGTGGAGGTTGGGGAAGAAAACAGATATTTCGTTGATGTATTCAAATGTAAAAAGGGATGCGACACTGGACGAAAGTGCAGACGGAAGGCGGTTTGCGACATCATTACCGCTGACCGGCTATCACCGGACTCCCGGTGAAATTGACAAGCATCATAATTTTTCAGAACAAAATGCAGGCGCACATTTGCTGCATCGGTTTTCTGCTCAAAATGGGCAAATAGGGATCACTGCACTTTATACCAGCTACGAACTTCCGATACGCAAAAGGGACCAGCCCTACAATCGGTACGAATTTTCGGGTAAACAACATCTCAACACCGGCATTCACGGCGATTACAGGTGGCGGAATTTTCACTTTTTTGGAGAAGGCGCATTGTCTGGCAGGAATGGAATCGGCGCGATTGCGGGTGCTATTGCCAGTTTTGGCAAGAAATGGGACGCTACCTTTTTGCTCAGACATTATGCCAAAAATTTTCACACAACTTACGGTAACCCGATTAGCGAAGCCACCCGGCCATCTAATGAAAACGCGGTGTATGGCGGATTACGGTTCATGCCGCACAAACGCTGGCAGTTCAGCGGCTATTTTGACAGGTTTTGGTTTCCCTGGCTGCGGTACCAGGTCGACGCGCCTTCGAAAGGATCTGATTATTACCTCCATCTTTTATTCAAGCCAGATAAGCGGCTGAATGTGTATGCATTAGTTCATCAAAAGCAAAAACAAAAGAACGCCCCGGAAAATAAACAGCAACCGAATGAGCTCGTGACCACCGTTCGTCGCACGGCGATGCTTAATTTTGAATATGAAGTGCCGCTGCGCTACGCCATCCGAACACGCTGCCAGCTGGGTGATACCGGAGAGAAAAAGGCAGCCCGGTCGAAAGGAATTACTATTTTTCAGGATTTGAGCTGGCATTTTCCTAAAATCGAACTTAGCACCCGGTTGGCCTGGTTTAATACCGACGATTACGACAGCCGCCAGTATGCATATGAAAAAGATATGCTGTACGCGTTTTCTGTTCCGGCCTACTACGATTCGGGTACCAGGTATTATATGATGCTACGTTACACCGTTTCAAAAAATATAAAAATATGGGCGCGCTGGTCTCAAACAAGGTATTCGGACTTGCAGACGATCAGTTCCGGTCTCAATGAAATCAAGGGGAATAAACGCAGCGAAATTAAGATGCAGTTTATGTATCAGCTTTGAATCATTTTTGAAAAACACCAATATTATAAAAAACATCAGCATTGAAAACCGCAGAAATGGCCTCCGATAAGAAAGAAGCACTCAAAAAGTATTTTGGATACGACAGTTTCAGAGAGCATCAGGCCGAAATTATCGACACGGTAATGCGCGGTAACGATTGTTTCGTACTAATGCCCACAGGCGGTGGCAAATCGATCTGTTTTCAGATCCCCGCCATTCTTAAAGAAGGCCTGACCGTCGTGATTTCCCCGTTGATCGCTTTGATGAAGGATCAGGTGGAGGCATTGACTGGAAACGGAGTGCCGGCTGCATTTCTTAACTCGACATTGTCGGCCTCCGAGCAGGACCAGATTATCAGGCGGGCGCAGACTGGCGATCTGAAATTACTCTACATTGCTCCTGAGCGGCTCTTTTCGGGCAATACTTTTGAATTGTTGAAAGAGTGGAATGTGAGCTTTTTCGCCATTGACGAATCGCACTGTATTTCTTCGTGGGGCCATGATTTTCGTCCGGAATACCGGTTGCTCAGTTCATTAAAGATCCGCTTTCCACAAGTGCCCGTCATCGCGCTGACTGCGACCGCCGACAGGGTAACCCGCCGCGATATACTAAAACAGCTTAAGATCGAAGGCGCCCAGACCTTTTTAACCAGTTTCGACCGGCCCAATCTCAGCCTGAGCGTTCTGCCTGGCAGGAAGCGCCTCCAGCAGATACAGGATTTCATAAACAAGCGACAAAATCAGTCGGGGATCATTTATTGTCTGAGCAGAAAAAGTACGGAATCAGTTGCGGGAAGTTTGAAAAATGCGGGGTTGAAAGCTGAGTATTACCACGCGGGCCTGCCTGCCGACAAGCGCTCGAAGGTACAGGAAGCGTTTTTAAGGGACGATCTGCAAATAATAGTTGCAACCATTGCATTTGGGATGGGGATTGATAAATCCAACGTTCGCTGGGTAATCCATTACAACCTTCCTTCCAATGTGGAAAGCTTTTATCAGGAAATAGGGCGTGCCGGCCGTGACGGGCTCCCTTCGGATACAGTCCTGTTTTACAGCTACATGGATATTATGACACGCCAGGATATGATCAATAATTCGGATCAATCGAGCGAACAAAAGGAGTTGCTGCACGCAAAGCTGAACCGGATGAAACAGTACGCCGAAACTGATATCTGCAGGCGCCGTGTATTGCTGAACTATTTTAACGATTCATTTGACAGGGATTGCGGGAATTGCGATGTGTGTAAAAACCCGAGAAGCCGCTTCGATGCCACCGTACTTGCCCAAAAAGCCTTATCAGGCATTGCCAGGACCGACCAGAAGGTTGCGATGGGTATGCTGGTGGATATTTTGAGAGGAAGCAAAAACCGGAACGTTTTACAACACGGATATGAAAGGCTACCAACGTTCGGAGTAGGAAGCGAATTGAAGGGGGAGGAATGGACGGAATATATCGGTCAGCTTCTGAATTCCGGTGCCATGGATATTGCCTATGATGAAGCCCATTCTTTCAAGCTTAATGCCGTCAGCAGACAGATCCTGAAAGGGGAACGAAAAGTGGAACTCGTCAAATTTATTCCTTTAAATGAAAGAAAGGCCAGAGAGGAAGAACTTGCGCCGCGCGAAAAACCTAAAAAGGAAATTATCCGGGATGCATTGTTTGACCGGCTGCGTACGCTGCGCAAGCAACTAGCCGACTCGCTTGGCGTTCCGCCCTATGTTGTTTTCAGTGACGCAACTATTTCAGAAATGGCGCAGCAAAAGCCTGTTTCAGAAATGCAGATGAAATCTATTTCGGGTGTCGGGGCTGAGAAATTCAGAAGATATGGGGAAACTTTTATAAACGAAATCCTTGATTTTGCCCGCGAAAATTTCAAACCCGGTACAAGGGCCGTTGCCGGAATGACTTTCATCGAAACACTCAATCTTTTTAAATCCGGCTCTTCAATCCAATCTATCGCTGAACAAAGAGGCCTGAGTACCACGACTGTCATTTCTCACCTGATCAAACTGGAAGAAGAAGGCCACGAACTAGACCTCGAATCACTCGTAGATGAGCAAACTTATCAGACTATCATCAAAGCCGCGGAGGAAATCCAGGTTCGGAAAAACGATCCGTTGAAACCCCTTTTTGAGTTATTAAATGAAAAGTTCGATTACGGACAGATCCGTCTTGCACTGGCAATCCTTGAAAAAAAGGGAGGCTTTTTCTAGCATATTCAGGAAAAATAACTGCGGAATAAGACACGTAAAAACCTTCTTAACAATTATTAACGGAAAGATTGTTTCGGTTACAACCTTCTGGCTCAAAAATTGCTCTTTCAAGCGTATATGGCTCTTTTTTCAGATCCCAGACATTACGTTTAAATATGAAAAACCAACGTACCTTAATCATTGCCTCTATTTTATTGATCCTTTGCGTATTTGAGAAGCAAGCACGATATAAAGCAGTCCGCGGAGTAACTGTGGAAAAAATGTACAATATTCCTGAAAGGAGTGAACCAAGTGTCCCAGTATATTCTCAAAATGAGCTAAAAACTCCTGGGGAAACTAAATCTTTGTACAATCCTGCACAAATGGTCGAACTTGTTTCAGCCGATACTATATACAGCAATTCATTGAGATCGGCCGATGGGCAGCTGCTTAATATATCTTCTGCCGAGAAGCTTTCCAGTTATTAAAATATATTAACTGAAAAGCCCCATAATATCCTCCTGGCTTAGCTTCTTGATAAAGCCGGATTCACCTCCCACAAGATCTTCCGCGAGATCCTGCTTCCGTTGCTGGAGCAACAGGATTTTCTCTTCGATTGTATCCTTACAAATCATTTTATAGGCGAATACCTTCCGCGTCTGGCCAATCCGGTGGGTCCTGTCGATGGCCTGTCGCTCTACCGCGGGGTTCCACCAGGGGTCAACGAGGTATACGTAATCCGCTTCCGTCAGGTTCAAGCCAACCCCGCCGGCTTTCAAACTCATCAGGAAAACCCGGCAGGTTTGGTCGCTCTGGAAACGATTAACCCGTCCCGCTCTGTCGACGGTTTGCCCGTCCAGGTATTCATAAGGTATTTTCACTTTTTCCAGATGCTGACGGATTAGATCCAGCATGCCCAGAAACTGGCTAAAAATCAATATCTTATGGTTGGAAGCATTTTCTTCAATTTCACGGGTAATCTCTTCCAGCTTTGCAGACTCGCTGCCAAAATCCTCATCGCCGGAAAGAATGGACGGTGAATCGCAAATTTGTCTTAGCTTCAATAATGCTTCCAGAATCAGGAAGCTGCTTTTGTTCAACCCTTCTGTCGCTAGTTTTTCGGCTATTTCCTGACGGTACCTTTCTCTGAATATTTCGTAAACTTTCCGCTGTTTTTGCCCCATTTCGCAGAATAGAATGGTTTCTGTTTTGTCGGGGAGGTCTGTTGCAACTTCTTCTTTCGTCCGTTTCAGCATAAAAGGGTAAACCAGCTTGCGCAATTCCGCAGCCTTTTCCTTATCCTGGTATTTATCGATCGGCGTTGCATATTCGGTTCTGAAAAAATCAGCGTGGCCCAGCATTCCCGGGTTCAGAAACTCGAATTGGGAATAAAGGTCGAAGGTGTTGTTCTCCACCGGCGTTCCTGTCATCGTCAGGCGGTTCTTCGCGCGGAGGAGCCGCGAAGCTTTTGAAGTAAGCGAATCGGGATTTTTAATCGCCTGCGCTTCGTCCAGAATGATGTAATTGAAATCGAACTTCCGCAACAGTTCCACATCACTTCGCATGGTACCGTAAGTAGTAAGGATGATGTCATATTCCTGGAAAAAATCGATCTCCTTTTTCCTTGCCATTCCCCGGTGCACGTACAGTTTCAGGTTTGGTGTGAATTTTTCAGCCTCAGCCTGCCAGTTGAAAATCAGCGTGGTAGGAACTACGACAAGATTCGTATAAGTTGGATTGTTGTTTTTTTGCTGTTGCAGGAACGTCAGCATTTGCAGTGTTTTACCCAAACCCATATCATCTGCGAGACAGCCTCCCCAACCAAATTCATCAAGAAAATGAATCCATTTGTAACCTTCTTCCTGGTACTGCCGAAGCGTAGCCTGAACATTGGCCGGAAGCGGCACATTAGGTATTTCTTTAAAATTCAGGAGCTTCGCTTTCTTTTCCTGCAATTCCCTGAAAACCTCCTCATTGTCTACCTCCGAAACCAGCTCATCAATAAGAGAAAAATGGATTTTAGACAAATGAATCTGGTCATTGTTTACCCGGCCAAATTGCATGATCGGTTCCAGCTTGCTGATCCATTCCTCGGGCAACATACCCAGCGATCCATCGCTGAGCTGCACATAGTTCTGTTTCTTCAAAAATGCCTTTTTAACCTCAGCAAGCGAGACGCTTTGATCGCCAAAAGTGATCTCGATTGTCATATCAAACCAATCGATCCCTGACGAAGCTTTCACTTTGACAGAACCCCGGTTGGGATTAAAACGCATTTTCTTGAGGTCATTAAAGCCCAATACGTCATAGTGTTGCTTTTTGGCCCCCTCTACAAATTTGAAAAGCCAACCATCTTTCATTACCAGATCAAATGGAATGTAGAAAAACGGCTGACCGGCTTGTTGCTCAAAAGTGGGGTGGAGCGATTTCAACCATTGCCATACTGCATTTTCGGCTGGTGAATCCCTTTCCAGCATCGTAATTTCATTGTCCTTAAAACTACTGCTGGTACGCCGCTCGTCGTGGAAATATTCAGTAGTACCTTCTTCCGACTCATATACATACGAAGGAACAATCAGCAGATTAGAGTCATCTTCCCGGAGATACAGGTTCGGCTTCTGAAGCGTGAGCGGACGCGAACTCACCTGATGACGTGTTTGAAAAACGACATCAAACTGCTCGGTTACCGGAATGATCCAGTCCGAAAGGAATGTATCTGCGAACTCCTTCTTCACCCTGATCCTGAATCCGTTTTGGCTCAGGTAGGCCACCATTTCAGCTTCATTTACACCGGCCCAGCGAAACAGGGTTTTGTCGTTATAAAGCCCCAGCCAGTAGCTGTCCAGAGACACGACCTTATGAAGTTCAACCGGAACTCCCGGCTTTAATTCAATATAAGGGTTCAGGGTAATAAACTCTTTGTCCTCGGTGAGTACAAAGAAAATTTTAACCGGGTTACGGTGCAATTCCAGCTGTGTTAACTGATTATTGCTGGTAACGTAGTCACCATCAGCCAGGTAGATCCTTTCCGGGTCAAGATCGTTGAATACCCTGCTCACCTGCTTCCCGACGTATGTCCGGGCCTCTATTCGCTGATGATTACTCACATCGTCGAAGTGCAGATAGGCATTATATGCCCAACCCTGTTTGCGGATGAATTTCTGCAAGCCTTCCTCCCAGCTCTTGGCAAGCCGCACCAGACGTGCGTCTGCTTCGGTGAGTACTGGTATTTCATCGGCAGCATAATAGTGACTAGAGCCGCCTGCTATATTCCGAATGCTTGTCAGCTTCTCAGATTTTGTACTGTATTTGACCGAAAAAACCCCAAAACCAATGTCCAGCAAGTGATTTTTACCTTTTGGCCAAAATACAAAAATCGAAGCCCGGTCTTCGTCATCTTGTCCGTTTTCCGAAGCAGTTACCGTAAATGATAACTTTTGCTGTGGTAATATCCTTTCTTTCAGGGCTTTCCAATTCTGAAATACCCCAATTTTTTGAATTGCCGGATCGAGTTTGGTCAGTTGTAACCCCCCTTCTTCGTCCAGTCTGAAATCAAATTTATCTTTAAACTGATCTTGTAGTGAATATCCGTACTCTGCCAGTAGGGCATTCTTTTCAGCCGTCAGATCACGCATCACGTCAAAGGCTTTTTCACCCAATTCTTCGCGCAGTTTGAGCAGGCCGGCCAGTTTATGTTCACACAAAGGAACCCAAAGCTTTTGACCGCAGGTGCAGGAAGTGTGAATCTGCCTGGTATGTTGTACCCTGCTGAATTTTACGTGATAGACTGTTTCCTGATCAGTTACCGCACATTCGGCCTCACCTTCCTTTGCAGAAGTGATCTCTACCTCTGTGATATTGTCTTTATTCCGCCAGGTTTCGTCTAAAACGAAGCTCCGAAGCTGAAATTCGCGGAGTTCAGACAGTTCAATCACCGAGTCGCTCATATCATGAACGACCTGCTTGATTGTCGGCATTTTGTCAAGAATATACAGGATCGCCGCGACTCTGTGTTTACAAAGCCCGGCTTTATCAGGACAAGTACATTCGGTAATGATTTGAGGAGTAAGAAAATCCCGGATATTGATCTGGTAGAAGTGGATCGAATAGTCGCTTTTGACCTTGAACTCCGCATTCCCCGGACCGTTGTATTCCAGCTTTGATACTTTTAAGCCGCCACTGCTATAAATGGAACGCCCCCTTGACAATACGTCCTTCTCTGTTCGCCTTAACAAGAAGTTAGATAATTTCTCCTTCTTTTCGTTTTCCATTTACCCGCTACCTTGTGAAAACGCAAAAGTACGGGATGTTTAGGTTTTATAGAAACGAAGACAAAGATATACCCCTTTAATTTCAGCTGGCGATATAGGGTTGCCGTATTACCCCAATGTGCGGGCAGGCAAGCTGGTCTTTGTAAAAACAGGTGATCTCTTCACCTACATTGGGGTACAGCAAATTTTCGGATAGGTTATCAATTGGCAACCAGGCGATCCGCAGCGCGGTGGTATGCGCCGGGTTCAATACCGGCTCACCGGACAAAACATTGGTTTCAAATACCATATGCAGCGTTTCCTTGTTTATCTGAGGCCAGATCACTTCGCCGCAACAAATCATTTTCCCTACTTCTGCTTTAATTCCGAGTTCCTCTTCCAGTTCACGGGAAAGTGCCTGGGAAAGACTTTCTCCGGGGTCAGGGTTCCCGCCTGGCAATGCGTATACCTCAGTTTCTCCGTAGCAATAGCATAGTGTTAAAATCGAATTTCCCTGCATTATAATCGCAGATGGCCGTACGTTCATGAAGGAATAGGAGTCAGTGACGAAGTGGTGTAATATAGTGTTTGAGAAATTAATATCAGTTTTTCAGTACCATTTTCTCTATCAAAAGCATAAATATGTGAATTACCTTGATATGTATTTCCTGGATCCGGTCGGCGTAGCCAAAGTGCGGCACCCTGATTTCAACGTCGGCCAGCGCGGCGAGCTTGCCCCCGTCTTTTCCAGACATAATAATCACCTTCATTCCTTTCGCCTTCGCTGACTCCGCTGCGCGGATTATGTTGGCGGAATTGCCGCTGGTACTAAGTCCAAACAACACGTCGCCAGCTTGCCCCAGACCTTCGATAAATCGCGAGAATACGAATTCGTAGCCAAAATCATTGCTAACACAGCTCAAATGGCTGACATCTGAAATCGCGATCGCTGGTAGTGCGCGCCGGTTGTCACGGTACCTGCCGGTAAGTTCCTCGGCGAAATGCATCGCGTCACAATGCGAGCCGCCATTCCCGCAGGAGATAATTTTTCCGTTCGCGAGAATTGAGTCGGCCATTAAGCGGGCTCCTTTTTCTATTTTTTCTATTTGTTCAGGATCATTCAGAAACTGATCCAATACAGCCTGCGCTTCTTTCAATTCCTGGCTAACAATATTCTTATAATCCATTGTAAATAAAGTTTTTAAATTTTGATTGCTTTCAAAACGTGCGTCTTTCGGCCCGGTCCTTTGTGTCTTTGTACTTCAAAACCGCCTGCTCTGAGCGCGCGTTTCACAATTCCTTTTGAAGAATATGTTACCAATACGCCACCTTGCCTCGTTTGGGCTGCTATTTGCGAAAATATTTCGGCAGTCCACAATTCCGGCTGGGCGCGGGGATCAAATGCATCAAAAAATATCAGGTCAAAGATTTCCTGACTTCGGAAATCCTGTAATCGCCTATTTTCTTTTGTGAGACAAAAATAGTCGGATACTTGTGTCGGCGAAGACCAGGGTGCCTGATGTAATTTTATAAAGCCGTTCTCGCCTGTCTCTCGCTCGTAGTTAAGGAGTTGAGCTTCCGTTTCGGAAACAGGGTACGCTTCAATTGTTGTGTAAAAAACAGGTTTTTTAAGCCTGTCTGCCAGTTTCCAGGTCAGGAATGCATTCAGGCCCGTGCCAAAGCCCATTTCAAAAATACGGACAGGAGAAATTGAATCAGCCAGTAACGGAAGCAGGCCCAGATTAATGTAAATGTGCTCCGATTCCATGAGGGCTCCCTGCAAAGAATGGTACTGCTGGCCAAACTGTAAACTATATAGGGAATGAGAACCGTCTTCTGTAATTAATAGGCGTTCCAACTAAGCCAGGCGTTTTGTTTGGCTTAAAAATAATTAAATCATTCTACGCAGGGTAATCTGGGTAAAGAAAATGTCCCCGTTACGTTTAACCAGCAAGTCGATGTTCTTTCCATCGCCACGCTGCATGAGTTTATAAATTTCGCTCACATTCAGGTCGGAGGCAGATTGGTCGTCGATAAAGAGCAGCTGGTCACCTTCCAGCAAACCCGCTTTTGACGCAGGCGAATCATCTATAATATGATTTACAATATAGGAGCGCAAATCCCGGCCTTCCGCCCGAATTTCCATTCCGCTCATATCGTGTTCAAATTTCTCGCGGAGGCGGCTTTTTACAGGTTTCAGGACCATATATTGCTCCTGGTAATTCATCGTCACTTTAAACCGGCGCAGCAGTTCACAGCCAATATTCCCCTGGCGCTCGGTGCCCATCTTTATTTTGGCCCCGAATCCTGCACTATCCGGAAATGAAGCTACGATATTTTCCATCTGAAATCTGCCCAAACGTACTTTGTCAATCCTGCCAAGATTTCCATTGATCACCCCGTTCAATCCCCTGCCCAGCTGGGCGCGGATTACCTTTTCAGGGAGCCGGAAAGTCTCTTTTCGGGTGTTATTAAGTAACAATGCATGCCCGGCGCCGGTGTCAATCAATACGCGGATCGGATGTTCACGGCCGTCGGCAAACAGGGTTACCGCATCAGTAAACGGTTTGGTATCTTCAATGATCAGCGGGTGCTTATCACCTTTTTTAGGCTTGTATTTGTACTTGTCAGGGTACATCAGGATCAGCTCTTTTCTCGAAAAATCGATCGTTACGACGAAATTATTGAAAACCTCATAACCGAAAATGCCATGTACCGGCACCCCGACGTACTCGGAGAGCCTTAAAAAGTCCTGTTCGAGCACAACGATATTCTGGTGATTGGCTTTGAGCCTGCCCATCGAAAACTTATTATCGATCGCTACATGCGCCGAAATAGACTTACCCTCCCCTGCTCCGGTAAGATTAACTTTCCTGGTCAAACGCAACTTGTCGGGTTTCAGCACATAAGGGTCGGTAATGATGATCGAGCTGACACCGGTATCCAGGATAAAACGCAGTGAATCAGTATCGTTGATCTTGACGTAAAGCAAGATCAGGTTGGAATGCAACTCAAAAGGTATGCGGGCGGTTTTATGGTTTTTTTCTAAAAAATAACCATATTTTTCCTCGGAAACTGGGGGAATATCTTCGGTATGAGCGAGTGTATTGCGGCTTATGAAAAGTATGATCGCTATCAGTAACCACTTAGACGTTTTCATCGTGGCCTCCTTTCTTTTAAATCTGGTTATAAGTTTTCTGTCAGCATTAACAACACGTTGATCATAAATGGCCTAACTCTGTCTTTTATTATCTTCTGTGTACACAAAGTATCAAATTCCACGAAACTGTCAAGTGAGTAAATTTAACCTTTTTTACCTCAATTAAACACAAAAAAATCTTTATATGTAAAAACTTTTTGCGATTTTTTTAAAGAGTGATCTTTAATAATGTAAATGACAGAAATATGATAATTTTGTTGCGTCAAATGATGTTTTTCCACAATTAAAGTTTTCTCATGCGAAAAAAAATTGTTGCCGGTAACTGGAAGATGAACAAGGTTCTGGATGAGGCAGTTGCGCTGACTTCCGAATTAGTAAATATGGCCAAAGATGAGGTGCAGAATGATGCAAAAATTATCCTTTGCCCGCCTGCCATTTATCTGACCACTATTAAAAAATATATCGAAAATGCACCGAATTTTTCCCTGGCTGCGCAGAACTGTTCTGACAAAGTCTCAGGTGCATTTACAGGTGAAATTTCTGCGCAGATGCTGCAATCTATTGGTGTGGAATATGTGCTGATCGGTCACAGTGAGCGCCGTCAATATTTTAATGAATCCAATGCAGTTCTTGCAGAGAAAGTAAACACCGCACTTGCAAATGGTGTTTTCCCGATATTCTGCTGCGGCGAATCTTTGCAGCAAAGACAAAATGAAGATTACATCGGCTTTGTAAAAAACCAGCTCACAGAAAGCCTTTTTCACCTTTCTGAAGAAGAATTATTGAAGGTCGTAATTGCCTACGAACCAATCTGGGCGATCGGAACCGGGCTTACTGCCAGCGCTGAACAGGCGCAGGAAATGCATGCAGCATTGCGCCAGCACATCGCTTCCAAATATGGCCCGGCTGTTGCAGAGGAAATTTCTATCCTGTACGGTGGCAGCGTAACTGCAGCGAGTGCAGCAGAATTATTCGCAGCACCAGATATCGACGGCGGCCTCGTAGGCGGAGCTTCTTTGAAATCGAGGGAGTTTACGAATATTATTAAGGCGAGGTAAGCAAGACGTGTCATTTATTGTCACTGGTAGTTATTAATGGTCATTTATGGTCTGGTGTTGCTCCTAGTATGCAACACTGACTACAAATGACCATCAGCGACTACCAATGACAATAAGTGACAATACCTCAACCCTATACTTCCGTAATCACAAACTCCACTCGTCTGTTCTTAGCTCTTTCCTCCGGAGTTCCTTTCGTGATGGCGCGCGTACCGCCATATCCCTTTGCTTCGATCCTGCTTTTTTCAATTCCTTTTTCAACCAGGTAAGTCTGTACCGACTCGGCTCTTTGGCGGGACAATTCTAGGTTTTTATCAAAATCCCCCACATTATCGGTGTGCCCTTCAATGCGGATCCGGATGTTTTTATTTTCACGCATCATGTCTACCAGCCGGTCCAGCTCGGCATAGGACTCAGGCAATAAGGCATATTTGGACGTTTCAAAATAAATGTTCGGCATGGTGATCGTCTCACCAACTGCCAGCGGATTGAGATAAAAATCCTGATTAAATGCGGCTTTCTCCGTCGAATCAGCGGGGCTCAGATTAAATGTCGTACCATAAAACCCCTTTGCTGTGACCCGGAAATCATACTTCTCAGAAGGGTCAAGTCCTAAACGGTATTTGCCGGAAGACGATTTTATTTGCAGCGAATCGCCTTTTTCGACATATCTGATTTCCGCAGAAATAGGTTGTTTTGTCTTTGCATTATAGATATTCCCTTTCAACACAGCTATTCCATTTTCTTCCGCCGACACTTTCTCGGCAGGAGCAATTTCCTTTTGCGGAATAACCGCCTCCTCTACTGGTTTCTTTGCAGAAGGCTGTGTTTTCGCCGTATTTTTTGAAGCGTTTTGCGACTGCTTTTTCGACGGGTTTTTAATGTGGATTCCATAAAAATTCCACGACTGCGTACCCTGCGAGCTGCGGCCTTCGTAAAAATCGAACTCTTCTATTCCTGGAGTAAGTCTCTCGAAATAAGCAACAAAATCAACCTTTTCGCCAGCAGTAACTTTCTTTGTAGAATTGGTCGGAATATTTTCTGCTTTGATCAGCTTGAATTTTTTCTCGATCTCCCCCGGCTTATACAATCTCGTCTCGGGATCCAGCCAGATTTGATTTCCCCCCTGCACAGGTCCCTGCCCCGGTTTGAATGGGAAGTTGAAACCCTGCGGCGCCTGTGGCATTCCCGATTTCTTTTCGATAAACTCAAGGTAGATAATCGTAAACTGGTCTGTTAACTCTACGCGCTTGATCTTCACATACTGGGCAGATTGCTCGTCGACCTTCGGGTTCTCGGTAACTTGTCCCAGTGCGTAATTCAGCGAAAGTGTGATAGCGCAGGCAAATGCCAAAAACGTTCTGCAATTCATGGTTATTAACTATTAATTTTCAATAACTGCAAGAACGCATGTAGCAGTCTCATAGTTTGTTAAAAATTGTTAAAGTAACAACGCTATTGATTTGATGGAATGAAGGCGGACCAGAATTCGGGGTCATATCGCTCCCAGGCGTGACAGGCGAAAGGCAGCCGGTGGCTGGTCAGCTCGTAAGTAGCCGCGGGGCTTTTTTCAAATGCAAAATGAAGCGCTTCCTGCCAGGAAGGCAGTTTCATGAATAATTTCATTGGGATCAACCGCGTCGCTTCCTGGGAGAAAAGCATATCTTCATTGCCTTTCCATTCTGGGTAAAAGAAATTGTAGATCTTCAAATACCTGATGAATTTGGCAACTTTCCTCAATGAAAGGCCGCCATTAAGGACTACTCTATTGGTAGACAACGCATCGGCAAACCGGCTCCCGGAATTCCAGCCAAGAGCGTCAAACTGCGGCTGGTGAAGCGACGGGGCTCCCACATAGTCGAAACCTTTCTTACACCAGGCTACCAGCTCGTCACGAAAAACGTAGGCGTCGAGCTGGTAGATCAATATATACTGGTACGATAAAAAGCGTTCATAAAACCTTACAGAAGTAAGAAGCCTGTTGTAAGCATCGATTCCATTGAAGTATTCGTCGGGAAATGATACTTGCCGGATGGATGGAAACGCGTCAAAATCGCTCCCCAGCTCCATTTTTTCAGGTTTAACGATAATAATCGGATGATTTGACAAAACCTGAATGCATTGTCTTAAAGAAATAAGCTCGTTCGGTTTCAGGTCCGGGCGGTAAACCGGGACTACAATTGCAACAGAAGAACCTTCCTGACCAATTTCCACGCTTGAAACCAATTGCTTATTCTAATAAATCCCCGATAGCGGGCAGCCACCAATCCTTACTGCTAAACCTGTAATATCCTCTCACGAGCTGATTAACGATCGGCGTAAATCTTTTTGCACGGTTTTCGGGCAGAGATGCGCGGCTATAAAAGTGCCTTTGCGACAAATATAATTTAATCAACTTCTCCCTTGGCACAAATGGAATAGCCCGCAGCAGCTTGTAGAGTTCGTGCAGCTTGTCGGCCTTTTCTTCCAGCGGAATTAATTTCTTCTTCCGGTCTCTGACAAAACGATCCTTCAAATGCACTTTTTCTACTTTACCTCCAAACCCAACCTGCTGGCTGGCGTGCATCCGGTAATTGATCAGCGGCTCTTCGATGAAATCAATTTTGTTTTCCAAACTCAATACTACTGCGATCCACGCGTCGTGGATCAGATCGGGTACGTGAGTAGGAAATGGGATCAATCTTTCGAGGCAGGATTTTCGGATCGCGAGCGTGGCGCCTGTTACTACGAATCCATTGAACAGAATTTCGTGCGGCTTGCCTTTCTTCCATTTGGCCTGGCCGCGCGCATCGAATTCAATTTCCTCCCAGATATTGCGTCCGATCGGTTTCGAATCATCGTCTACCATTACGGCGTCGGAAAAAACTGCATCAATCTCCGGATGCTGATTCAGATATGTTACCTGTGCCTCCACCTTATCGATCCGCCAGAGATCATCCTGATCACAAAGAAAAATGATATCCCCTCCGCAAAGCAGCAGGCATTTTTCAAAGTTTTTGGTAGAGCCGAGATTGGTTTCATTTACATAAATCCGGACCGGAAACTTGCTTGTTTGCGCGAACTCCCTAATCACTTCAATGCTATTATCCTTGGAGCCGTCGTCACACACAACGAGCTCGTCAACCTGCATATTTTGATCAGCGATGCTCCTCAACTGCTCAGGCAAGTACTTCGCCCCGTTGTAGGTGCACATTGCTACTGAAATCATGGTAATGTGTATATAGATTTAGCCGACAAATGCCGCAATTTAACATTTAAACACTCCTTTACGCAATTTGATTTGCGATTTTCACTTACCGTCATTTGTAAATCAATTTGTTTTTGCGGGAAGAACCACAACCTTTTCGGTGACTGCCCAGGATAAGATTTCCGAATATGTTTCCGCGTCCCTGTAATAGATCAGCGGCAAACTGTGATCCGATTCCCATTCATGAATCCTGGTTATTACTTCGTCGTTGGTTTTCTTCAAATCAATTCTGTTATTATAAAAACCTGCACACCAGATCAGCAGCCCCAGGCTGGCAATGTACTTTAAGTGAGCCTGTTTCAGGATTTTAAGGTCAAGGAATATCAGTACGAGGAGTACCGGAATCGTGGCGGTAAAAAACATGTAGCGGGGTGCAATGCCTCCGGCAGCTTTTGACTCGAACCTCGAAATGGATACGATAATGCCTGTTAATATGGGCAGAGAAAGCAAAGCATATAAAAACGGGTTTTTCGCTGCATATCCCTTCCAGAAAAGCCAAAACCAAATACCCAGCACTGTAACACCCATTAACATGCACAAAATAATATTCACAGATTGGCCAGTCGCGGGGTTGATATATAAGTAACTTCCCAGAAACGTAAGCAATAAACGCGCCATCCATTCTACGTTAAAATTCGTGGCCGCCTCTGTTTTGACATCGGGAATGGGCAGAAAAGCGAGGGACAGCAATGCGATCGCAAATATTGCCCAGATACCGAACATTAGCCACTTCCTCTGTATCAGCAAGATAAACGCTGCCAGAAAAAGTGAGAGGAAACCGTTTCCAAAAGATAGTACGGCGAGTACAGCCGCAGAAAGTGCGACAAAAAAACTTCCGCTCACCGGACGTTCCGCCTGGTTAATTGCGAAAAGGGTCAGAAAAGAGAAGAAAAATACAGTATAATGTTGAATACCTCCCCAATAGTAAAAGGTAACCTGCCAGAATGCAAGACTAAACAAAAACAGGCAGGCGATCAGCAGCGTCTCGGCGGTCAGCAACTTTTTCTGCCGCATGATCACAAATAACAGACCGAAGAAAGCGAGCAAAAACACGTTTTGAAAAATGACAAGGTCCCGAAAATTCAGCTGGCCGAAGATCGAATAATAAATTGCCGCACAGGATTTGGAAAACAGGATCCGGTGCTCATTGTGGCGACTGAGCAGGATATCTTTCCGCATTGTGAAAGATTCGGTATCAAAATAAAACCGCCGGATAAAATTCAGCGTGGTGTCGTAATCATCAAACGATGGAGCATTCAGCGCATTTTGGAAAAGCGTAAAAAGGAAAATGAAAAAGATGGCGATACTTAATGCAATGGCTAGATATTTACGCATATCTGATATTTTTGTCAAAAACGTCGTGTTCTTTATGACGGCCAAAATTACCCCGGAATCCCGGATTTTATTCAAAGTTATCAATCGCATTTGAATGGCCTTACCAGATCAGCTCAAAAAGGCAATTATCCAGATGCCTGCAAAAGAAAAGGATAAACTGCTGCTCCGACTCATCACCAAGGACAAAACGCTTGCCGACCGGCTCCATTTTGAATTGATCGAAGACAGTTCTACCATACCCGAAAGGCGCGAGGATATCATGGCTACGATCGTCCGGACATCGAAATTTAACCAAAACACACCCGGCTGGATTTTAATGGATATGAGAAACCTGAGCGGTGATATCGCCTATCATGTGAAGGTGACCAAAGACAAGATCGGGGGAACAGAGCTCAACCTGTTTTTACTCAATACGTTTCTTGAAAATTATCAGGATATCCTGAAAACCTATTCTTCGCGCGCCGATACCTGTGCATTATACATCGCGAAAAAAGCGCAGGTGATCCTGAATGGTTTCAATAAGCTCGACGAAGACTATCGTACCGATTATACCAAAGACGTGAACCGGATGCTGAAACTGGTTTACAGCCTTTGTTCCAAGATGTATGCAAGACAAATGGAGCTGCCACAGGAAGTTGAATAGCCTGACCAAAAATCACTATTAATGCCCGGACCATGAAAAAAACGGCCTTACTCATTATCGACGCGCAGTATGATTTTTGCAATCCGAACGGGACATTATTTGTGCCGGGCGCCGAGGAAGATATGCAAAGGATCGCCCGCCTGATCTCGCTCGACGGTGACAAAATCGACAGCATTTTCGTGACACTGGATACGCATAAAGTACTGGATATTGCGCACCCGCTTTTCTGGGAAGATCAGAACGGAAATACGGTCGCACCATTTACATTAATTACCTCCCAGGCAGTGAAAGCGGGCAAATGGATTCCGCGCTATCACAAAGAATATGTGATTGAATACCTGGAAAAATTAGAGCAGCAGGAAGAATTCAAACATTTTATCTGGCCGGAACATTGTCTGATCGGCTCGAAGGGCGCTTCCCTCGACGATACTCTGCTCGCCGCTGTCCTCGCCTGGACGCACCAGACCGGCCGCGATTATGTTGCCGTTTCAAAAGGTATTAACCCGCTAACGGAACATTTCGGGGTATTCAAAGCGCAGGTACCTGTGGAAAACGCTCCTGAAACTGATTTAAACCGTGCATTTCTGGATCAACTCGCTGCCTTTGACCAAGTATTGATTGCAGGAGAAGCGCGGTCGCATTGCGTCGCGACGAGTATCAATCAGATCATTAAATACGCGCCTGAATTGATTCCAAAAGTGATCGTACTGTCGGATTCCATGTCCGACGTTCCCAACTGGGGCTATCTTGCCGACCAGATATTTGAAGATGCTGCCGAAAAAGGAATGACTTTTTTAAAGGCTGGATCCGTTCGTTTTTAAGTTTTTGTTCCCAATTTCCCTGTGCAAAAGCCAAACTAAACAGCTCGGGTTTTGGTTTAAATTTAGATCGGTCATTAACAAACTTGAACCCGATATTTTTCATATTCCCTTTATATGACGCAAGTAACCGCAGCCAGGATTGAAGCTTCCCAATTTGACGATCTGGATCCGAGAGAGTACATTCTGATCAAAGGTGCCCGGGTTAATAATCTTAAAAATATTGATGTTGCAATTCCGCGTAACAAGCTGGTGGTCATCACAGGACTTTCGGGCTCCGGCAAATCTTCCCTCGCATTTGATACCCTTTTTGCGGAAGGCCAGCGGATGTATGTGGAGAGTTTGAGCAGTTATGCGCGGCAGTTTTTAGGTAGAATGGAAAAACCGGAGGTGGAATATATCAAAGGTATTTCGCCTGCTATTGCCATTGAACAAAAGGTGAATACGCGTAATCCGCGCTCGACCGTCGGGACTTCAACTGAGATTTACGATTATCTGAAATTGCTTTTTGCACGGATTGGCCATACTTATTCCCCGGTTTCCGGCGAGCTGGTCCGTAAAGATTCTGTGACCGACGTGGTCAATTACCTGCTTTCTCACGGAGAAGGTACCCGCGTAATGGTACTTGCGCCCCTGCACATCCGCGAGGGCCGTACGCAAATAGAGGAGCTTACGATCTTACTTTCAAAAGGCTACACCCGGATCGTACTGAATGACGAGGTACTTTCTATTGAAGATATTCTTGAAAACCCCGATGATTATTCCCAGGCGGGTAACCAGGTTTTTATATTGATCGATCGTGCTGCTGTGAAAGCTGACGATGAAGATACCCAATACCGGCTTTCGGATTCCGTTCAAACTGCCTTTTTTGAAGGAGAAGGTGTTTGTATCACGCAGGTCGTGAATGGAGAGCGGCGCGTTTTCTCTGATAAGTTCGAGCTCGACGGGATTACTTTCGAAGAGCCAAGTGTTAATTTATTCAGTTTCAATAATCCTTTCGGCGCTTGCAAGCGTTGTGAGGGTTTTGGTAAAATACTGGGGATTGATCCCGATCTGGTAATTCCTGACAAAAGCCTGTCCGTATACGAAGGTGCAATAGCGCCCTGGCGTACCGAGAAAATGAGCGAGTGGCTCGTACCGCTGGTTCGCAATGGGATTAAGTTTGACTACCCTATTCACCGGCCTTACAAAGATCTGACCCCCGCTGAGAAAGAACTGCTCTGGACTGGTAATCAGTACTTTCAGGGTATCAATGATTTTATAGCCGAACTCGAATCTCAAACGCATAAGATCCAGTATCGTGTCATGCTTTCGCGATTCCGTGGCCGGACAATCTGCCCGGATTGCCGCGGATCGCGCTTGCGGAAAGACGCTTCTTTCGTCAAGATCGGCGGTGCCTCCATTACCGATCTGGTTTTAATGCCTATTAAGGATGTAGCAGTCTTTTTTGAAAACCTGAATATCGGCGAACACGACCGGCAGATTGCGAGACGCGTTTTGACTGAAATCACAACGAGGCTAGACTATATGAACCGCGTCGGGCTGGGTTACCTGACGCTAAACCGGCTTACCAGCACATTGTCAGGCGGTGAATTTCAGCGCATTAAGCTCGCTACTTCACTCGGAAGTGCATTGGTGGGCTCCATGTATATTCTGGATGAGCCGAGCATTGGGCTGCATCCCCGGGATACGCAAAGGCTGGTCGGCGTACTGGAATCCCTCCGGGACCTGGGCAATACGCTGATCGTGGTGGAGCATGAAGAAGAAGTAATGCATGCAGCAGACCAGATCATTGATATTGGTCCGGAAGCTGGAACTGGCGGCGGAAACCTGGTTTTTCAGGGTACGCAGGAGGATATTGCCGCTTTGAAAGCAAACGGCGGTGACTATAATAATGATCCCGCTACCAAGTCGTATACCATTGATTTCTTGCTTGGAAACGATTCTATTCCTGTTCCTTCCGTGCGTAGAAAAGCACTTCACTTTCTTGAAATAAAGGGAGCGAGAGAAAATAACCTCAAAGAACTCGACGTAAAAATTCCGCTGAATGTGCTGACTGTCGTGACCGGCGTGAGTGGCTCGGGGAAATCCACCTTAATCCGTAAGCTGCTTTATCCTGCATTAATGCGAATGAAAGGCGAATTCAGTGAAGAAGTAGGACGTTTTGACGAGCTTACTGGCAGCGTAGATCGTATTGAAGCGGTTGAAATGATCGACCAGAATCCGATTGGGAAATCTTCGCGGTCCAATCCGGTTACTTACATCAAAGCTTACGATTACATCCGGCAAATGATGGCCGATCTTCCGCTATCGAAGGCGAGAAGCTATAAACCTTCCCATTTCTCATTCAATGTCGATGGCGGAAGATGCGAGATTTGCCAGGGTGAAGGTCAGGTGAAGATCGAAATGCAGTTCATGGCGGACATTTACCTGACCTGCGAGGGTTGTAATGGTAAAAGGTTCAAGCAGGAAATCCAGGAAGTAAAATATCAGGATAAAGATGTGGCCGAAATCCTGGATATGACGGTCGATGAGGCTATTGCGTTTTTCCGTACCTCCGAACCGAAGCTGGTCGACAGGCTGCTACCATTGCAGGAAGTGGGCCTGGGTTATGTTGGTTTGGGACAATCTTCCAATACACTTTCCGGCGGTGAGGCTCAACGGGTTAAGCTGGCTTCCTTCTTAGGAAAAGGTTCTTCCAGCAAAGGCAAAATGCTTTTCATTTTTGACGAACCGACCACCGGACTTCACTTTCACGATATCAAAAAGCTGCTGAAAGCGATCAACGCATTGGTTGATCAGGGGGATACTGTAATCATTATCGAGCATAATATGGAAGTGATTAAAAGTGCCGACTGGATCATCGACCTCGGTCCCGAAGGCGGCGACGACGGCGGAATGCTCACCTTCGCCGGAACCCCGGAAGAAATGGTCAAGTTGGAAAATAACTATACGGCTGACTTTCTGCGGGAAAAGATTTGATTTCTTGACAAAAGTCACTTACATTTAAGACATAATTCACTTAAATAAGTAGTTATGCCGGCATCAGCACGCGTATTTCATAAGGATACTTCGTCAGGCACAAGGCCAGCCTCTCATTTTACATTGATCAGAAACTCGCGCGAAGGCGTTTCGCGTGCCACGGCTGATGAAGTATCAGACTTGGTGGGATTGACGGATAACGAAATTGCTTATATACTAGGCATGACGCCACGTAATTTGCATCGTATTCAGGCTGATAAAAAACTGAGTACTGATGCTTCTGAGCGTTTATTACTACTAAGAAATGTGCTGAATCATGCATTGGACACTTTTGAAGGTAAAAGCAATACGGTAAAAAACTGGTTGCGCACGCCGCTTTCCGAATTGGATGATCAATCCCCGCTACAACTAATGGATACAATTACGGGATTTGGACTGGTAGATGATGTATTGGCCCGCCTGGATTACGGTTTGCCAGCCTGACGGAAGATTATGGCTGTAGTGTACCGGATCATTAGAGAAAAATTTAAAGATAGTTCGCTTTCTACGGAGGGCAGCCGCTTGTACGGTGCGCGATGGAATCCCAAAGGTACCGGCGTATTGTACACTACCACTACTCCTGAACTAAGACTCGTAGAAACCCTGGCACATGCGCCGGGCATCAGGTACGAGGATTTACCGGTTTACTGGCTTTCTTCCATCAGCATTCCTGACGATATCCGATATTTTTCAAGAGATGAAATGCCGCCTTTCTGGCAGGACAAAAATTACGATCGCACGCAATTCTGGCTGCACCAGTGGCTGTCAAATCCGGATACACTTGCTGTTGGCCTTCCTTCCGTGATTGTTCCATTCTCATTCAATATCATCATCCATCCGCAGCACCCTTCTTTTGAACAGGTAGCACTTATCTCTCAAGAACGAATTCCTATTGACCGCCGCATCTGAAAGGCTTGAAAGCATTTTCTTTTTTGATAGCCTAAACCCACTTTCAAAGCGTATTTCAGAGTAAAGAAGATGTTCCAAAGCCTTATTGAGGCAAAAAATAGCTTTATAACTATGAAATTATATAAAACAGAAAACGGTATTATTCTCGAAAAAGAAGACACTTTTTACCGTTTGCACGAAACCGACTGGGATGTTGCTGTCAACCGCGATGATTTATACGATTGGCTCCTGATTCAGACAGAGCAACTGATCCCGGTCACTTTTTCGGAAGATATTCCTATGCCGGAAATCCTGGCGCCTATTGGTTCCCAGGAAGTTTGGGCTTCGGGTGTGACCTATTTCAAAAGCCGCACTGCACGGATGGAAGAATCTGAAAAAGCGGGCGGCGGTAGTTTTTATGACCGTGTTTATGAAGCCGAGCGGCCTGAACTCTTCTTTAAATCAACTGCCTGGCGCGTGGTAGGAAATCACGGAACTGTCAGAATTCGCCGCGATTCAACGTGGGACGTTCCTGAGCCAGAGCTAACATTATTTGCATCTTCCTCCGGAACACTGGTAGGGTATACGATTGGCAATGACATGAGTTCCAGAAGTATCGAGGGTGAAAATCCGCTTTATCTGCCGCAGGCAAAATCCTACACCGGAAGCGCTGCGCTGGGCCCGTGTCTATATGTGCCCGAATATCCATTGACAGACGACACTGTGATCGATTTATCGATTGTGCGGGAAGGCGAGGAAGTATTTAATGGCGAAGTTACATTGGCGCAAATGAAGCGGAAGCCCGAAGAACTGCTGCATTTTCTCTTTCTTGAAATGTCATTTCCACACGGGGCTTATCTGATGACAGGTACCGGCATTGTCCCTTCCTCAGATTTTACACTTCAAAAAGATGATATTGTGCACATTACGATCAAGCCGATCGGTACATTGACCAATGTGGTTGGATAAAAAGAAAGAGCTGCCAGTGATGGCAGCTCTTCTCATTAATGATAGAAGTTGTGGCTACGAATTGCCTACGGAGTGAGACCTACGAATGCATACAGCATGCAGCGAAATGCCCCGATTAATTTATGGACCATTGATTTGCCCGAGTCTTCATTCTTTTCACTGTCAAAAAAAGACGCAGGTCCTTCTTCCAAAATCCTTTCATTTAATGTAACAGACTCGGAAGGTTGAGTGGTCAGACTCGCATTGAAAAAACTTGCGCTATGTTTAACCTGACCGGCAGGCTTCATTATTTTAACAGTTGATTTGACCTTTTTAGCGGTTGTCTTTTCGCTTACCACTTCTTTCCCGGACTGCAACTTTCTGTGCGCAACGAACATGTTGTGAACATATCCTGTCGCTCCGGCCTGAAAGCTGAAAAGAGCTAGAAATATTAAAAGTTTGATCGTTTTCATGGCATTGTTGGTTTCAGTCTTTCAGAAAAAATCCGTACAGAATTTGTTGTAACTAATTGACTCTACAAATATATATGTTTTGTTAGGTATCTTGCAATACATAGTACCTTGTTTTTAACAAAAATTATGAAAAATTTTCGGGTACTGTTTAAGCATACAATTGCTAATCGATTTACAGATGTAAAGTTACCCTGGAAAGTTGCATGTATGACAACGAAAAAGACGAAGTGCGGGATTAAGCTCCTGAACCGTAGCGTACCAGGGATAAAACAAAAACGCCGGCGCAAACTGCACTGCCCCCCAAAAGTTAGACACTTCTTGGGGGTATTTTTATGGGTAAAAACAGAAAACACAGTGCAGAGTTGAGGTTAGCGGTTGTAAAATCTTATTTAGGCGGAGGTGGTATTAATGAATTGGCCAGACGCTTTGGGATTACTAGGTCCTGTATACAGAAATGGGTGGGACACTATAAACAAGGCGGCGGTTCAAGTCTTTTGCCGCAATACGGGCGCGATTACACAATAGAATTTAAGCAACAAGTTGTGTTCGCTTATCAGAAACAGGGTTTATCTTTGAATGAGTGCTGCTTCAAATTTAAAATACCCAGTAAAAGTACTTTACATGTTTGGGTCCGGCAGTATGAGCAGTTTGGTATAGATGGTTTTAGCACGGCCCGTGGCAGGCCCAGGTCTATGAAAAACAAACCCAAGATCATAAAAACATACGGTCCATTGACCCGGTTAGAGCAGCTCGAAAACGAAAACCTGCGCCTGAGGGCAGAAAATGACTTGCTAAAAAAGTTGGATGCCTTAATCCGCCAGAAGGAAGCTGCGCAAAAGAAAAAGCGTTGACAATCCATGGGTTAAGGCAGAAATATCCGCTTGAATTGCTTTTGGAGCTCTTTGAAATACCCAGGAGCAATTTCTACTACCATATTAAAAATAGCGCTCAGGCCAGCAAGTATAAGGAGGCGAAAAAGCAGATCAGGCAAGTTTACGATCGGCATAAGGGAAGGTTCGGCTACCGTCGCATCACAATGATGATCAGGAAGATGGGCAGCGAGCTCAACCATAAAACGGTCTTAAAGCTGATGAAGTCCATGGGCCTGAAATCGTTGATCCGTCTCAAAAGGTACCGCTCTTACAAAGGCCAGACAGGCAGGGTTGCGCCCAATATTCTCAACAGGGATTTTAAATCTGAAAAACCATCACAGAAATGGGCGACGGATGTCTCCGAGTTCAGGGTGAAAGACAAAAAACTTTTTCTGTCTCCTATTATTGACCTGTTTAATGGAGAAATCATCAGTTACAACCTGTCCGAATCAGCTAATTTTAAGCAAGTAACACAAATGCTCGAAACGGCATTTAAAAAGATCAATAAGCCAGAAAATCTGGTACTGCATTCCGACCAGGGCTGGCAATACCAAATGAGTAAATATCAAAAAATACTTGAATCGAAGGGTATTATCCAAAGCATGTCCAGAAAAGGCAACTGCCTGGACAATGCGATTATTGAAAACTTTTTTGGCACCATTAAATCAGAGTTGTTCTACCTGAACAAATACCAAAGCACCGACCAGCTGAAAGAAGACATCAAGGAATATATCGACTACTACAACAACGACAGGATCAGGCTTAATTTAAATGGAATGAGCCCGGCACAATACCGGGCTCATCACACTAATCGTTAAATTATAAAACGTCCAACTTTTGGGGTTCAGTCCAAACTGCAACCGGCGTTTTTTTCAAATACCTAATAATCCTCTATTTTTCACGGAAGAAAATAGTGATTGGTACACCCGAAAAATCGAAGTTTTCTCTCATCCGGTTTTCCAGATACCTCAGATAGGGCTCTTTTACGTGCTTAGGGTTACTGCTGAAAAACACGAAGGTCGGTGAAGGTGTGGGCAGCTGGATCATATATTTAATGTTAATATATTTTCCCCGGTGTGCCGGCGGCGGGTACTTCTCAATCTCAGCCTGCATCACATCATTCAGTTTTGAAGTAGTGATCTTCTTGGTTTTGTTTTTATATACCTCCATCGCTTTCTCCATCACCTGGTGAATGCGCTGCTTTTCTACCACAGACGCAAAAATAATTGGCATGTAGTTCATCGGGGCCAGCTTTTCCAGCAACGCTTTTTTATATGTGTCAGCAGTTTTCGAGTCTTTCTCGACTAAATCCCACTTATTGACCATGATCACGATACCCTTTTTTGCTTTGTCAGCCTGGCCGATGATATTCATATCCTGACCTTCCAATCCCAATGTCGCATCGAGCAAAACGATACAAACATCCGATTCCTCCATCGCTTTCACTGAGCGAAGCGTCGAATAAAATTCAATATCTTCTTTTACACGAGACTTTCTCCTGATACCGGCCGTATCCGTCAGGATAAATTCCATTCCGAATGCATTATAATGCGTGTGGATCGCGTCTCGAGTTGTTCCTGCAATGTCGGTTACGATACTGCGGTCGGTTCCTGTCAAAACGTTCAGGAATGATGATTTCCCTACATTCGGGCGGCCCATGATCGCAATGCGGGGAATACCTTCTTCCGGATTTTCAATTCCATTGGTTTCAAAATGCTCGATCACCTTGTCGAGCAGCTCGCCCGTTCCAAAACCGGTTTGCGCTGAAATAGCGAATATTTCGTCTCCCAAACCCAATTCGTAAAACTCTGCTGCCGACTGGTAACGCTCTTGTGTTTCCGCTTTGTTAGCAACCAGATAAACAGGTTTATTAAAACGTCGCAGCACATTCGCGAAATCTTTGTCCAGGTCGGTCAAACCGGTCATCGTATCCACCATAAATAACACTACGGTCGATTCTTCAATAGCCAGCTCCACCTGATCGCGGATCGCGCCTTCAAAAATATCTTCCGAACCGACTACATATCCGCCGGTATCGATTACTGTAAAATACTGGTCGGTCCACTCCCCGTAACCATAGTGGCGGTCGCGTGTGACGCCGCTCTGGTTGTCCATAATAGCCTTTCGGCTTTCAGTAAGACGATTGAACAAGGTAGATTTCCCCACATTCGGACGTCCCACTATTGAAATAATATTTGCCATTTTACTTGTTTGATCTGGTCCAAACGATAGTTGTAGCTACCGTTCTTCATTCATTTATATTAATTATTCTTCATACCCGAACTGGCGCAGCTTATTTTCCTTGCTTCTCCAATCGGGTTCTACTTTTACATGTTGTTCGAGAAATACTTTTTTACCGAAAAACGCTTCCAGATCGTGGCGCGCCTGGGAGCCCACTCTTTTCAGCATTTCCCCTTTCTCGCCGATCAATATACCTTTCTGACTTTTTCGTTCCACTAAAATCTCGGCACGGATCACGATGATATCGTCTTTTTCTTTGAATTCTGTGATTACTACTTCGGAGCTGTATGGAATTTCCTGGCGATAGTTCAGAAAAATTTTCTCGCGGATCATTTCAGAAGCAAAGAAACGCTCAGGTTTGTCGGTTAGTTCGTCTTCCTGAAAATACGGCGGGTGGAATGGTAGTCTCGTGATCACAGCATCGAACAGGGTGCCGATATTGGCATTTTCCAGCGCAGAAATCGGAACGATCGCCGAAGGATGGATTTCATTTTCCCACTCCGCCATTTTTGCATTAACCTGGTCCTGGTCCGACAGATCAATTTTATTCAAAACCAGGATAACCGGCGAATCTGTGCGGTTCAGCAGCGGCAATACTTCATGTTCTGCTACCTTTTCTCCCACTTCCACTACAAACAAAACCACATCAGCATCTTCCAGAGATCCTTTCACAAATGTCATCATCGAGTCATGCAGCTTGTAAGCCGGCTTGATCACGCCCGGCGTATCGGAATACACCAATTGGAAAGGAATCTCTTCATGCGTTCCATTTAATATCCCGAGAATACGATGCCTGGTCGTCTGCGCCTTTGACGTGATGATCGACATTTTTTCTCCCACCAGCACATTCATCAGTGTGGATTTCCCAACATTCGGTTTCCCGATAATGCTGACAAAACCTGCCCGGTGATTACGCAGGGGAGTTTCTTTATTTTCTTCCATAACCTTTATAAGTACATAACAATAATCAGAAGCAGGCCCGCCATTTTCAGAAATACCTGACAATTAGGGCCTTCATTCTAATTTAAGTGCAAAACTACGGTTTTCCCGGCAGCAAATCGCAATCGAACGGTTAGTATTCAAGAATAGAATTATGAATTGATCACAAATTTTTTCTCAAAAAAGCTGGCATATTAAAATTTTAGACGTATGTTTGCACTCCAATTCAACGCCGCGGGATGGAGCAGTTGGTAGCTCGTTGGGCTCATAACCCAAAGGTCGCTGGTTCGAGTCCAGCTCCCGCTACTCGATTTAAAGTCGCTAACCAGTTTAGCGACTTTTTTATTTAAAGACTTTGTAAGCAGGCTTTTGCAAAAAAGAATTTAAACTTTGACATAATTTAATTTTTTGTCTACCTTTGCAAGCCCAAATTACGGGCAGACAGAGATTTATATCGCAATAATTTGATACTGAGATGAAACGTACCTTTCAACCATCGAATCGCAAGAGGAGAAATAAGCACGGATTCCGTGAGAGAATGTCCACTCCAAACGGGCGTAAAGTAGTTGCCGGCCGCCGCAAAAAAGGTCGTTGGAAACTAACAGTCTCTGACGAAAAACGTCACAAGCAATAATCAGGGTTTGATTGGTTTGAGTTGAGGGGTGCCTGGTCTTTCATAGTCTGATAAGTTTGACCGATCAAACTTATCAGACATTTTTTTCTATAAAGACTTGAAACAAACATTTGGTAAAAATGAGCGTTTAAGCAGCCCCCGCATTATCGGCAGGCTTTTCAAAAAGGGTAGTTCGGAGGTCCACACGTTCTACCTTTTTCCTTTTAGGGTGCTCTATATTTATGATCCCCTCCCCGACCTTCCCCAGGTACTTTTCTCAGTTTCCAAAAGAAATTTCAAAAAGGCAGTCGACCGGAATCTGATCCGTCGCCGCTGCCGTGAAGCATACCGGCTTAACAAAGAATCCCTGATTACATTAACCGGCGAATCAAGACCTTCCTACATTGCTTTTTTATATCTTGCAAAAGAAATAGTGTCCTACGACGTTATTGAAACGGCTATAAAGCAATCGCTTGCCAAACTGGAAAAGTTGCCGGCCGGCCGTCAAAAATCACATCCTAATTCCTGAACGCAGATGAAAAAGTATCTTCGCTCCATCTTGCTGGCATTGCCTGTTCTAGGCGGCCTGGCCTTTTTCTCCTTCCGGCAGGACGACCGTCTGTTCGAAATAGCGCGCAACCTTGACATTTATGCTACGCTATTCAAGGAATTGAATGCCTATTACGTAGATGAGATCAATCCTAACCAGCTGATCAAAACAAGCATTGACAATATGCTGCGCTCCCTCGATCCATATACGGTGTATTATGCCGAAGATGATATTGAGGATTACATGACGATGACGACCGGGAAATATAACGGTATCGGGGCGATCGTGAATTCCGGCGAAGGAAAGCATACGGTGATGATGGTTTATGAAGATACCCCGGCTCAGAAAGCGGGGTTGCAACTGGGAGATGAAATCACGAAAATCAATGGAATTGATTTGTCGACGCGTGAAGATTTTGATACGGGTAAATTATTAAAAGGCCAGTCGCAGACTAACGTTACGCTCACTGTAAAACGGTACGGCATTACTAAGCCGCTGGAAATCAGCCTCAACCGCGATATTGTAAAGGTTACCAATGTACCTTACTACGGTATGCTGAATGAAAATGTAGGCTACATTGACCTAAAAGATTTCACAGCGACAGCTTCCCGTGAAGTGCGCAATGCATTTCAGGAATTAAAGGGAAAGGGAATGAAATATGTCGTACTCGATTTACGCGATAATCCTGGTGGCTTGCTGAATATGGCCATTGAAATTTCAAATATTTTCATTGCCAAAGGCGAAGAGATCGTTTCCACAAAGGGAAAAGTGAATGATTGGAATAAAACCTATACTGCCTATAACCCGGCGCTTGATACAGATATTCCGGTTGTCGTTTTAACAAATAACAGAAGCGCCTCCGCTGCTGAAATCGTTTCCGGCGTTATTCAGGATTACGACAGAGGTGTTTTGATCGGACAAAGAACTTATGGAAAAGGCCTCGTGCAGACCACGCGCGACCTTTCTTTCAATACCAAAATGAAGATCACGACCGCCAAATACTACATTCCAAGTGGCAGGTGTATTCAGGCAATCGATTACAGCCACCGCAATGACGACGGCAGTGTAGGTAAAATTCCGGATTCATTGATGACCGAATTTAAAACCAAAAATGGCCGGACTGTTTTTGATGGTGGCGGAATTTTACCGGATATTCTAACAGAAAAAGAAACTTACTCGCCGCTTGCGACGTCGCTGGGCCGCAACCGGCTGTTTTTTGATTATGCCGTGAAGTACCATTTTGAGCACCCTACCATAAAGCAGGCAAAGGAATTTCAGCTTTCTGATTCAGATTATGCAGCTTTTGTGAAATGGCTTAGCGACAAGGAATACGATTATACGACGCAGGTTGAACGCGAATTGAGCGAATTGGAGGCATCGGCGAAAAAAGAAAAATCACTGGAAGTGATCGAGGATCAACTGAAAGCTTTGAGATCGAAATTAGGTCATAATAAGGACAATGATTTGCAGATATTAAAGCCAGAAATAAAAGGGATTTTGCAGGAAGAAATCATCAAGCATTATTACCTCGAAAAAGGAATGCGGGAAGCTTCTTTCAATGAAGATCCTGAGGTGAAAGCGGCGCTGGCTCTATTTAAAGAGCCTGCACGCTACAATGAAATTTTGAAAAAGAAATAAGTATCCCAGCCCGTCGAAATCGACGGGCTTTCATTTTTATGCTCATTTTAAGTATTGATACCTCTACGCGGGGATGCTCCGTGTCGCTTGCCGGTGATGCCGGGCTGATTTCCAGCTACGAACTTTTTACGGATCGCTCCTCCTCCTCGATGCTCACCACGCTGATGCAGAATTGTGTGGAACATGCAGGTTTTAGCCTGTCGGAGCTTGATGCAATTGCCGTTGCGATGGGGCCAGGCTCCTATACCGGCTTGCGCGTGGGTGTATCCACTGCAAAAGGGTTGTGTTATGCGCTCGACAAGCCTTTGCTTGCTATTAATACCCTGGAGGGCATGGCGCTCCAATTGATTGGGTTTTATAGCGGACATTTGCTTTGTCCGATGATTGATGCCCGAAGAATGGAAGTATATGCTGCCGTTTTTGATGACAAAAATCAAACTGTACGGGCTACGCAGGCAATTATCCTTACTGAAAATTCATTTGAAGAATTGCTCCTGACTAATAAGGTCGTTTTCTTCGGCGATGGTTCAACCAAGTTCAAATCACTTATTGGCGACAACCCGAATGCGATATTCCCGAACCAGGAAATTTATCCTTCCGCCAAAACAGTTGGCTTATTGGCAGTTGACGCATTTAATGCCGGAAAATTTGAAGATGTTGCATCCTTCGAACCGTATTACCTGAAAGATTTCATGTCGCCTGCGCCAAAAAAGCCGAAAACCTCGGCATGATTAGCATTGCGTGGGCTAGTTAAAAACGAACTCAAATATTCTCTTGTTAGTTTTTAAGTAAATAAAAACTGGAAATGGAAGCAGAGGAAATAGTAAACCGTGTCGCTACAAGTGGGATTGTATCTCTTGACCTGGAAGAACTTTATCAGCCGGGAGAACGCGTTCTTTATGATATCAAAGACAATTTATGGCAGGGGATGATATTGCGCGAGAAAGATTTTCGCGAATTCCTGAAATCGCATGATTGGGCCCAATATGTAGGAAAACACATTGCGATAGTCTGCTCCGAAGATGCTATTGTTCCAACCTGGGCTTATATGTTACTCGCCGTCCAGCTGGAACCTTATGCAAAAACGGTCATTTTCGGCGACTTAAATGCATTGGAAGACCAGCTTTTTAAAAGCGCAATCCAAAAGCTGGACATTGTTTCTTTTACAGGTAAAAGAGTTGTAGTAAAAGGTTGCAGCAAAGTCGAAGTGCCTATATCTGCTTATGTGGAAATTAGCCGTTTATTAAAACCTGTGGTACAGAGTTTGATGTTTGGTGAGCCTTGCAGCACTGTTCCTCTTTACAAAAGGCCCAAATCTTCTATTTCTTCCTCCACCAACTGATCGACTTCTTCTTTCAAAAGCTTAAATGTCATTCGGTGATATGAACATGGGCCGTGCAATCCTATTGCTTTACGGTGGTGGATCGTCGGGTATCCTACATTATGCTCCCAGCCGTAAAAAGGAAATTGCGCCGCCAGGTTGGACATCAGTTCGTCGCGGTAGTTCTTGGCAAGTATAGAAGCAGCCGCGATAGACAGGTAATGCGCATCGCCTTTGATAATGCAGGTATGCGGGATCATCGGGTAAGGCGTAAACCGGTTCCCGTCCACCAGCAGGTGCTCTGGCTTCATAGTCAGCTTATCTACCGCGCGATGCATTGCCAGAAAACTGGCTTTCAGTATATTGATCTTGTCAATCTCCAAATTATCAACCTCTGCAACCGCCCAGGCCAATGCTTCCCTCACGATTTCCTTTTCCAGCTCCAGCCGCTGTACTTTTGTCAATTGTTTGGAATCATTCAGAAATGAATGTTTGTAATCTCTTGGCAAAATAACCGCAGCCGCAACTACCGGGCCAGCCAGGCAACCCCGTCCAACCTCATCGAGGCCCGCTTCTATAGCGTCTATGTTATAAAAAGGTTTCAGCATTAATCTTCGAGGATGTTGGCCATAAATGTGCTTTTCGTTCCAATCGCAATCAGCAGGAAAAGCATGGCCCAGTAAAGATAAATCCGGTAAAAATCTTTGACGTCGCGGGACAGCATATCACGAGACTTCACTTTTTCGAGCTGGTCAATTTGTTTGAACACAGCTTCCAAACCCTTATTGTCCGTAGCACGAAAATACTTACCATTACCCAAACCCGCAATATTTTGAAGCTGACCTTCATCGATCAGTGCCGTTGAAGCAGTACTGTCTGAGCGTGAAATACGCTTAGGCCTGCCTACGGAAATGGTGTAAACCTTCACCCCGAATGCATTGGCGAGCTGCGCAGAAGTGGTCGGGTCCAGGTTCCCGGAAGTATTATCACCATCACTGATTAAAATCGCCACCTTACTCTGTCCGGGCATTTCGCGCATCCTGTTTACAGCTACCGCCAGGGCGCTCCCGATTGCCGTGCCCGCAGTAGGGATCATTTTAGGGTTTATTTCATCCAAAAACCCAAACAACAGCTCATAATCAGTAGTTAATGGACAAAGTGATACCGCTTCTCCGGCAAAAATAATCAGCCCGATCCTGTCCTGTAACCTGCCTCTTATGAATTGCCTGGCTACCCTTTTTGCGGCTTCCAGCCTGTTAGGGCTCAGGTCTTTCTCGGTCATCGAATCAGAAATATCCAGCAAAAGCATAATGTCGATCCCTTCTGAAAACTGATCGGTACGCTCAGTGACAACCTGCGGGCGGGCCAGCGCGACGACAATCAATATCACAGCCAGGCCTACGCAAAGAGGCTGAACGAACCTTAACAGGGTTAGTAGATTAAGCGGGCTGTCACCAGGTGTGTAAGTGATTGCCAGCCGCTGCTTATGATTTCTGTGGAGGGCATTACGCAGCCAGAAGAGCATTGGAACAAAAGGGATCAGATACAACAGGTATGGATACACCCATTCATATGATCTGATCATATCATACGAAAACCACCTTGGTGAAAACCATGCATCCATAACTTCAATCAGCTGACCGGACTATCCAATATATATTTCCTCCTATTTCGGTAAAGCCTGGTCGCTCCGGTTTTCAAAACTTCCAGGTATACGTGCATATTCTTCGATTCTCCTTGTCCATATACAATCCCATCCATATTCCGCAAAGCATCAGCCAGCTCGTCGTCCGCGATGTTATCCATGATTTCGCGGGTCGTATAGGTTGCGAAAGGCTTTTTTTCCAGACGTTCCAGGTAATTTTTCCAGACGATGATCGCCTTTTCTGCGTCTTTGATATTCTTTCTATCCCGGGCATTACGCATTAAGCGATTAAAAGATCTGACATATTCGAGATGCCGCCGCTGTAATTTGATTAACTGCCACTGTTTGTAAATATCATGTCCGAAAACCCAGTATATACTGCCAGCGACGCCAATAATCAGGGCGATCGCACCGATAAGAATAGAGAAGTTGAACTCCCTGCCCAATGGGAGAAGGTTCGTTTCAGGACTTAACGTAGTTAACGAATCCGATCTGACCAGATTACTGCTGGCCAGGAATACGGAATCAGGGGCTGTATACACAGCCGTGCAATCCTTTTTGCCAAAAACAAAAACAGGAAGACGTAGTGACTGTTTGGGAGATACATCGAATGAAACCAACTGATAAACCGCACTGTCGAGTGTTCCGTCATCGTCGGTATTAGACACAAAATTCCTTTTGGCAATGATTTCGAACGGCGAAAAATTGTAAGTAGTGTCTGGAAAAAAAATCTCGGTCCCGGGATTATGCCGCACGCTGAGTGAAAAATAAACCGGTTTACCGACTTCAATGCTATCGGTGAGGAAAACACCCGATGGCTTCATTTTTTGCGCATACGTGGCGGAACACAGAACAGTCACCAGGACCGTCAAAACGGCAATGCTGCGAAGTGTATCGGGGAAAATACTTCCTGCCATTTTATGACTGTGCTGCACTGCTTTTCGTATAACGCCGGACTTTGAATAAATGGATCAATGCAGGGACGTAATCTTCCTGAGTATTAATAGCGATATAATCCGCCCTGTTTTGGTGGCAAAGCCTTTTAAGTTCGGAACTGCGGTTATCGAAGCGGCTGCTCATTTCCTGCCGGTAATGCTTTGATGAAGTATTAACCCACACCGTACTTTGTTTTTCCGCGTCGAAAAGGGGAATAATTCCGAGTCCGGGCAGATTTATCTCGCGTGAATCGTATAAATGGATCACGATCAAATCGTGTTTCCTTGCGAGCGCTTTCAGGTTATGGTGGTAATTATTGTCTATAAAATCGGAGATCAGGAATATCAGGCTGCGCCGCTTAAGAACATTTAAAGTGACTAAAATTGCATCTGCAATATTTGTCTTCGTTGATTCAGGTACCAGCTTGTACAGCTCAGAAATTACCCCGTAACCATGCTTCATTCCGTCCGACGGGCGAATATATCTCTCATTCCGGTCAGAAAAACACAGGAGGCCGACGCGGCTGGCTTCCTGGATCGCCGATAACGTCAACACCCCGCAAATCTCTTTTGCAATATCAATTTTCAGCCTTTTCACCTCTCCGACATGCTGAGAAGCACTTACATCCAGCATAAAGAAGGCGGTCTGCTCCTTATCTTCCTTGAAAATCTTGATAAAAGTACCATGTCCTTTGGCGGAAGTATTCCAGTCTATGGCTCTTACGTCGTCGCCATATTGATACAACCGAAGATCATCGAACTCCAGTCCGGAGCCTTTGAAAACCGAATGAAAATTGCCGTGACGCTCGCTGGTTACAGCTTTTCGCATACGTATTTCGTATTTTCTCAGCTTTCCCAGAAATTGTTCAAACATAAGTTTTGCGAAAAAATTATCACCTTTGTCACCGGTTCTATCTAAACAAAGATAGGCATTTTGATAGTGTTGCTGCTTTTAGACACTAATATACCTATGCGCATCGCTTCCTTCCTGATTTTTTGCCTGGTTTTGTCGGGTTGTTCCAAAGAGGAAAAACCTCCCGTCGATACATTGCCGGAACACAAGATGGCTGCGATATTGGCAGACATACATCTGGCCGAGTCGCGCGTAAACCGGCTTCAACTGCGCTCACTGGATTCGTCATTAATGATATTCGGTAAATTAAAGGCCGATATCTGGAAAAAGCATAAAGTGGATACTTTGGCTTATAACAAAAGTTATGCTTACTATATGTCGCATCCGCAGATCATGACGCGCATTTATGAAGAAGTCAATAAGAAAATTGAAGTCCGGGAGAAAAAAAATGATATTAAGCTCTGAGTTTTTATCAACTTTAACATCAAGCATTTAACCAAAACCAGCCCTGCCCTGTGAATAATTGTATTGTAGTTATCCCAACCTACAACGAGATTGAAAATGTTGAAGCGATCATCCGTAAAGTGTTTAGCCTGGCTCACCCTTTCGATGTTCTGATCATAGATGATGGTTCACCCGATGGCACCGCCAATGTGGTTAAAACACTGATGACCGAATTTTCAGGTCTGCATATCGCGGAAAGAAAAGGCAAGCTGGGATTGGGTACCGCATATATTCACGGTTTCAAATGGGCGCTGGAAAGGGGTTACGAATACATTTTTGAAATGGATGCCGATTTTTCGCACCCTCCGGAGGATCTTATCAAATTATACAAAGCGTGCGCAATCGAAGGTCACGATGTGGCGATCGGATCAAGGTATATCACGGGCGTAAATGTCGTCAACTGGCCTATTAACAGGGTATTAATGTCTTATTTTGCGGGGACGTACGTTAGAATGATTACCGGTATGAAGATCATGGACCCTACTGCCGGTTTCATCTGCTATACAGCGAAAGTGCTGCGGGCGATCAATCTGGACAATATCCGTTTTATTGGCTATGCTTTTCAAATTGAAATGAAATTCAATTCCTGGAAATATGGTTTTGATATCGTGGAAGTGCCCATCATTTTTACAGATCGTACGAAAGGCGCTTCCAAAATGTCCAGAGGGATTTTCAAAGAAGCTGTTTTAGGGGTGATCAACCTCAAAATCAGCAGCTATTTCAAACGCTATATCGTCAAGCATTAAGTTCCGAAATCGCGAGCCAGCTCATCAGTCCGGTTGAAATTTCCAATGCATCTTCATCGATATCAAAAGTCGGGGTATGCACGCCCGAAATAATTCCCCTTGCTTCATTTCTTGTGCCCAGGCGGTAAAAGCAGGAATCTACAACCTGCGAATAGAATGCAAAATCTTCTCCCGCCATCCAAAGGTCCAGGTCGATCACATTTTCGACGCCCACATAACCGGTAGCGGCTGTGCGCACGCGGCGGGTCAGTTCGGGATGATTTTTAAGGAAAGGGTATCCTTTTACAATATCAAAGTCACAACTTCCGCCCATCGCCTCGGCAATGCTCTCCGCCATTTTCTTCATTCTGCGCAGTCCATCCTCGCGCCATTCTTCGTCCATGCAGCGCCACGTTCCCTGAATAGTTACCTCATTGGGGATTACATTGGTTACACCATCGGCAATAAACCTTCCGAATGAAAGTACCGCGGGATTCGCCGGGTTTCTGTTTCGGCTGATGATCTGCTGCAATGCTACGATGATATGTGAAGCCATTAAAACCGGGTCGATCAACTGGTGCGGAGCCGCAGCGTGGCCGCCTTTTCCTTTTACAGTCAGGTAAAGCTCATCGGTGCTCGCCATGTACATTCCCTCGCGGAAGCCAATTTTACCGACCGGAATGTTCGGTGCGACGTGCTGCCCTACCATACTGGCGGGCGTCGGGTTTTCAAGTACGCCTTCTCTGATCATCAACGAAGCTCCGCCCGGTGCCTTTTCTTCTGCCGGCTGAAATACCAATTTAATCGTGCCCTCAAATTCGTCCCTTACCTGGTTCAATATCCTGGCCGTTCCGAGCAGCGACGATGTATGTACATCATGGCCGCAAGCATGCATAACGCCCGGAACCGTAGATTTGTAAGGAACATCGTTGGCTTCCAGAATAGGCAATGCATCCATATCAGCACGGAGACCGACTACTTTTTTCCCCGGATTTTTTCCCTCAATAATCGCTACTACACCTGTCCCGGCGATGCCTTCTTCAGGTTGCAAACCAATCGCAGTCAGCTCGGCTGCTACATATTTTGCTGTTTTAAATTCTTCAAATGACAATTCGGGATTGCTATGAAGGTGGCGGCGGTGCGCGATGATATCTGCTGACTGGCCTTTTGCCAATGCCTTGATTTTTTCCTGAAGCTGGGACATAGGGAAGTTATTCTTACTAAATGGGCAATTTTTATCTTACAAACCTGCCAAAGTTAAGGATAAATAGATTGTCGTGCAGGGTTGTCAGCCCAACTGTATTTACCGCCCCTTTTGCTAAGAAGGCGCCTAACATTGAATGTTGTATGAAGAAAAAAGGTAATTTTGACCAGACATGAATTAATCAGCAAAGCACAAAATGAATCATAAGGAGTTTTTAGAATCGTTGGTTTGTCCGCTCACAGGAACCTCGCTCGCACTATCGGAAGATCAAAAAACACTGACCAGCCAAGATGGTACCGTGTATGAAGTAGGAGATACAGGAATTGTCAATATGCTGTATCCAAAGGAATTACTTCCCGAAGATGCCCGCGAGCAATACCTGTACGATCAAGCTTTCGAGCGTTACGACCGCGGTGTCTCCTGGGTATTTGAAACACTTAATCACTCCGATGAAGCTGCTACCCGCAAACTTTTTATCGATTTAATGGAACTGAAACCTGGCATGAAGGCACTGGAAGTAGGCGCCGGAACAGGTAAAGATTCAGCACTCATTCTGGACAGGGTTAGACCAGGCGGAACTGCTGTTTTGTCCGATCTTTCTCCCAATATGCTCAAAAGAGCGCAGGAAAAATTATCGACGGAAGATGTAAATGTCCACTACTTTCTTGGAAACGGCTCTTACCTGCCTTTTGCAGATGATACTTTCGACGCGGTTTTTCATTTCGGCGGAATCAATACTTTCTCAGAACGTAAAAAAGCCTTTGACGAACTAACCCGCGTAGTTCGTCCGGGTGGAAAAGTGGTTGTGGGTGATGAAAGTGTGGCACCCTGGCTTCGCAATACACCTACTTATGCGACGCTGCTTAAAGCAAATCCGCTTTTCCGGGCTGAGGTACCTTTGGAAGATTTGCCTGCCAATATTGAGAACTTCAAGCTGCATTACATATTCGGCAATGCTTTTTACGTGATGGAATTCAGAGTTACGTCCGCCGCACCTGAGATTGACATCGACCTGCCGATACCGGGCAAGGATTTCGTAGACAACTGGCGCCTGCGTGCTGAAAAAGCGGTTGACTAACTGCAATTCACTTTTCACATTCATCAATCAAGAGAAAAACGTTTCATGTGGGTTAAAAAAGGAGTTATCTACAAACCTGACGGGAGCATGCCGCACAGCCTCTCCCACGCGCAGGTTCCCTACGCATACAAGCATAAAGATTTTTTGCGCATTTACTTCTCGACGCGTGACGCCAGTACCCAGTCGCGCCCGACTTTCATAGATGTGGATTATGACGATCCCAAAAAGATCCTCTACGTTCACGACAAACCTGTTTTGGAACTGGGCGGCCCGGGGGAATATGACGAAACCGGCGCAATGCCTGCCTGGTTTGTAAACCGGCCGAACGGAGATATCTGGCTATATTACACCGGCTGGAACCGTACGCACAATTCCTACCGGCTCTCGATGGGATTAGCAGAAAGTCACGACGGCGGTTTGACATTCAAGAAAAAATTCGTCGGCCCGATCATGGACCGCAGCATTCAAAACCCGCTTTGGGCAGCGCAGCCTTCTGTATTGATCGACGAGGATGGTACCTGGCGGATGTGGTACATTTCGGGCCACAAATGCGAATGGATCCACGATTATCCCGAACCTTACTACCGCGCACAGTCGGCCACTTCAAAAGACGGCATTCACTGGGAGATCAGCGATATCCCGACACTCGATTTTGACGATTTTCTACACGCAGTGGGTCGCCCGAGCGTTTTTAAAGAAGACGGTATTTACAAAATGTATTATTCCTACCGCCACTCCCGCGATTACCGGACCGATCGCAATCAGAGCTACCGGCTGGGTTATGCAGAGTCAAAAGACGGTACAAATTGGGAACGGAAAGACCATTTGGTAGGGATTGAGAAATCCGACAACCCGGAGGATTTCGACTATCAGATGATTGACTATGCCAATTTTTATCAGCACAACGGAAAGCGTTATTTGCTGTATAACGGAAATGGTTTTGGCGCAGCTGGCTTTGCCTATGCGGTTTGGGAGGATTAATATCCTTTGAGAGAGTGATGGGAATCAGTCTTTCATTGCAGGAAGAATGATAGTTTTGATTAATTATTATTACTTAAACGTCACACGGTTAATACAATGAGTACACTTCAGGAACAGTTCAACAGAGACGGATATGTCCTTTTGAGAGATTACCTCGATAAAGACGTTATCAAAACGATATATACAGACGCACGCAAAATTTTCGCTGCACAGATCAAGCGGGTAACCGGCAGATCGGTGGATATCGATGATCGCGATGCATTTGAAAATGCGATGTTCGAGTTTTTTGAAAAGGATTTCAACGCATTTGTCAATACTGGCAAAACTGTCCAGCATACTTTTTCGTTGCACCGGCTGGGGGTTGATCCGGTTATTGAAAACCTCCTGAAAGATGTTGGTTTGTCCAATCCTATTATCGGAGCAAGGGCGGCAATGCAGTTCAACAGCAGATTTTTATCGAAAGACGGCAGCAAACACTGGAAACTTGACGCGCACCAGGACTGGCGCACGGGTCAGGGTTCTCTGGACAGCACCGTGATCTGGTTCCCGATGGTAGATGCCGGTGCCGATATCGGTGCATTGCAGGTGATCCCTGGAAGCCATACGACTGGTCTTAGGGAATCTTCTACTTCTGGTTACCAGGGTGGAATTACTGCTGAGCTGAAAGATGAGGATTTCGTTCAAACGGAGTTTAAAGTGGGTGATATCCTGGTTTTTTCTGCGTTTCTGATCCATCAATCAGGTAATAATACCACCAATAACATCCGCTGGTCTGTTCAGCTTCGTTACAATAACCTCGACGAGCCGACATTTATCGATCGCGGTTACCCCATGGCGTACATTTACAAACCGGAAACTGAGCTGGTAACACCTGATTTTCCGAGCGTGGAGCAGTTGAAGGGGGTTTTTAGTTGAAACTGAAAATTTTGAATGAAGTTCACACACTACTTCACATTCACAAGAGAACGACCTGACAGGAAAGAAATTAGGGTAGAATGGATTGAACAAGCATTCCATTTTCCTGTTAAAGAAGAAATTCAGAACGATGGTCGGATACGTCGCTGGGCAAAAATCGAGGAGAACCAAAAATTTTTGCGAATTGTTCTGCTCGACGACGGAATAACCGTCCATAATGCGTTTTTTGACCGATCATTTAAGCCAGAGGATTGATATGGACATTCGATATTTTCAAGATACGGATACACTTTTGCTGGTGTTTAATCAGAACGAGGTAGTTGCGACCGACGATCTGAATGAGAATATGCTGGTTGACCGTGACATTAATGGAAATCCCGTTTGTCTTACTATTGAACATGCCACAACGCTTACAAATGTGAATGGTTTGTCATTTCAGCAAATTAGTGGCGACACTATTAAAGAATTGGTCGCCATTTAGCATTACATGAAAGTTTCAATTTGCGTTCCTGCTTATAATCATGAGCAATATATCGGGCAAATGCTCGACGGGGCGTTGATGCAGCAGACCGATTTTGAATTTGAAATTGTGATCGGTGACGACGCTTCTACGGACAACACACAAGCTATTATCAGAGAATATGACCAGAAAAAGCCCGGCGTATCCACGCGGGGCATGATCCGGGCTTTTCTGCACTCTGAAAACCAGGGCCCTGGCGAGCCGCGTGAATTTGCCGGGCGGAATAATGTGCTGCAATTGGTAAAAGCCTGCAAAGGTGAATATGTGGCAATGTGTGAAGGAGACGATTACTGGACCGACCCGCTTAAACTGCAGAAGCAGGTTGATTTCCTGGACAAAAACCCCGATTTCAGTGTCTGTCACCACAACATGCGGGTCGTATACGAAGACGGTTCGCCGGAACATTTATTCAATAAACCTGATCAGAAAGCAGTTTCCACCATCGAGGATATTCTGGAAGACAAATGGTTTTTTGCGACTGCAAGCTGGATGTACCGAAATTACTTCCTGGATCACGACTTTGCGGATTGGCATTCAAAAGCCGCTGCCGGCGATTGGGCAATTATGATCCAGCTGGCTGCCCGGGGCAAAATCGGTTATCTGCCAGATGTGATGGGCGTATATCGGAAACATAGCGCCGGCCTGAGCAATGTTCATTCTCAAACCAATTTGAAGTTTTTAAAAAACCGGAAGGAAATGTTTGAAAACGTCGACAAATGGTTGGAATACAGCTATCACAACACTGCACAGCTCACCATATCCCGTTATGAAGAAGCGCTTTCCAGGCTCGAAAAAATTGGCAGTTCGAATTAATAATCTTTAATTTGTACTGTTTTATACTATTTCACATCTATGAAGCTAAGCGTCGTAATACCAGCATATAACGAAGAAGAATCGATAACACACACCCTTACCTCTTTACATAGCACATTAAATAAGTACAATATCCCTCACGAAATTTGTGTTACAAACGATAACTCCAAAGACGGAACACTGAGGGTATTGGACGAGCTTTCTCTTCAAATTCCTACACTTGTCTACTACACCAATCCGGGCCCCAATGGTTTTGGCTATGCGGTGAGATACGGGCTGGAACGCTTCAAGGGCGACTGTGTGGCAGTATTTATGGCAGATATGTCGGACGATCCCGAAGATTTGGCCAAATATTATTTCAAAATGCTCGAAGGCGATTACGATTGCGTATTCGGTTCTCGCTGGGAAAAGGGTGGAAGGGTAATTGATTACCCTGCGCTCAAAAAGGTGATCAACCGGGTGGCTAATTTTATAGTGCGGATCGTGATGGGCATCAAATACAATGATACAACCAATGCATTCAAACTTTATAAAAGGGAAACCATTGAAGGCATCAAACCATTTTTAGCCCCTCATTTTAACCTTACCATTGAACTTCCGCTGAAAGCAATGGTAAGAGGCTTCAATTACGCGGTTGTTCCCAATAGCTGGACAAACCGGAAATACGGTGAATCGAAGCTGAAAATCAAGGAAATGGGAAGCAGATACTTTTTTATACTGATGTACTGCCTCATTGAAAAATACTTCTCGCAGGGGGACTTTATGAAAAAGACCACTGCGCCGAAGAAGGAAGTCAGCCGCTGAGGAACAGCGGCCAGGCTATTTGATCCAATCCTGAATAAAATGCACTTTGTGGGCAATGTAGGAGATCCCCAGGCCCCAGATAATCGCGCTCAGCGTCATCCACATAAAAATCGAGTGTTTCGGCACACGAAATGCCACCGCTAATATCGGCCCGAAGAGTGGCGTGAAAAGTGGAGGAGTAAGGAATGCGATCCCGATAATGCCAAAACGTTTCCAGATATTCACGGCAATACGATTGATCCGGGTGAATTTTTTGGGTTTCGATTTCCTGCGCTTCTGAATTAACTCCCGAATCCCACTACCTATATACGTAAGTACTAAAACCGTGAACATCATTCCGATTGCGGAACAAATAGCGGTTTCAATCCAGGTCAATTTTAAAATTACGCCCGTAATCGGGCCCCCGAAAAACTTTAATGTACTGGCAAGTGCGACAGACAGGTATTTGAGAAAGATGGTTTTCATTATACTTTGACCCTGATCATTTCAGAAGCAAAACGCCTCGTCGCTTCATTTGTTTGAACGTAATCAGTATATGAAGGATTCCCGACGTATGCTATTTTGGCCAGGCTTTCGACAATTACGTCCGAAATATCCAGAAATCCTATCCTGTCATGCAGGAATGCCTCAACGGCGATTTCATTGGCTGCATTGGCAATACAAGCTGCATTTCCGCCTTTTTCCAAAACTTCATAAGCGATCGCCAAATTTCGGAAAGTTTCGAGGTCGGGCTTTTCAAATGTAAGTGAGGGATAATTCATGAAGCTGAATCTGGGGAAGTCGGATTTCAGTCGCAGGGGGTAGTTTAATGCATACTGGATCGGAAGTTTCATATCGGGCAAGCCCATTTGCGCTTTTATGCTGCCGTCTTCGAATTGCACCAGCGAATGCACAATGCTCTGAGGGTGCACAATCACCTCTATCTGAGAAGCTTTCAAATCAAAAAGCCACTTTGCCTCGATTACTTCCAATCCTTTGTTCATCAAAGTTGCCGAGTCGATCGTGATCTTGGCACCCATACTCCAGTTGGGATGTTTTAGCGCCTGCGCTTTCGTGACCTCAGCCAGAAACGTCCGGTCTTTCCCCCGGAATGGTCCGCCTGACGCGGTTAGGATAATTTTTTCAATGGGATTATTTTCTTCTCCTGCAAGACATTGAAAAATCGCAGCATGCTCTGAGTCAACAGGATAGATTGCTACCTGGTATTGCTTTGCCAATGCGGTGATCAGCTCGCCGGCTACTACCAATGTTTCCTTATTGGCCAATGCGATGGTTTTTCCTGCTTTGATCGCGTGGATCGTAGGTAAAAGTCCGGCATAACCAACCATCGCGGTTAACACAATATCAATCTGATCTGACTCAACCACCGAAACCAGCGCCTCCGCGCCCTTATAAACCTTCACAGGAAGACCGGTAAGCGCAGATTTTACTTTTTCAAATTTTTCTTCATTACAGATAACTACCTCAGCAGGAAGAAACTTTGCGGCTTGTTCAATTAATAAATTAGCATTATCACCCGCTGTCAATACGGAAACCGAAAATATGTCGGGATTCGCCTCTATCACTTCAAGCGCCTGAGTACCAATTGAACCGGTTGACCCTAAAATGGCAATTCTTTTTTTCATTATTTATTCATTTAAGGTCGCTCAACCGTTTTAAGCTTTACCAATTCATCTGCGATTTTCCGGTCGTTCGAAAGCCGGGGCACCTTATTTTGTCCACCCAATTTTCCGCTGGCTCTCATAAAGTCGATAAATGCATTTTTGGGCAATGGTACCAGTTCTAATTTTCTTAAAATACTTCCTTCTATAAGATCTTTGTAATAAATATTCAGTTCTGTCAGCCGGCGGTCAATATCTTCTACAAACTTGTTCATATCATCAGGGGCAGTTGCAAACTCTACCAGCCATTCATGATAGGGGAGTCCGCCGCCTGCCGGATTTACCATCGGAGCCACCGTGAACTCCACTACCTCCACTTCCGGATGACGCTCCATTCCATAGCGCAATGCTTTTTCAATTTCCTCTCCGATCACGTGCTCGCCGAATGCCGATATGAAATGCTTAATGCGACCAGTAACCAGGATTTTATATGGATTTGTAGACACAAAACGGACCGTATCTCCCAGCGAATAGCCCCAAAGACCTGCATTATTATTCACGATCATCGCATAGTTTTTTCCGACTTCCACCTCACCTATTGAATATCTCGGCGGATTTTCTTCAAAAAACTGATCGGCAGGGATAAATTCGTAAAAGATACCGGTATTGAGCAGCAGCAGCAAACCCTCGTCATCCTGCGAATCCTGGTATGCGAAGAAACCCTCCGAAGCAGGATAGAGCTCAATGGAATCGATACGTTTTCCTATTGATTCAAAAAGCTTGGCGCGGTAAGGTTCAAAATTAACGCCGCCATAGATAAAGAGGGAAAAGTCGGGAAAAACGTCTTTGATCTTCTTACCGGTTCGCTCAATAATCCGGTCGAAATACATCTGAACCCAGGGAGGAATGCCGGAAATAAGGGACATTCGCTGAGCTATCGTCTCGTCAATGATCCTGTCCAGCTTGGTTTCCCAGTCTTCAATGCAATTGGTTTCGTAGCTTGGCAGCTGGTTCTTGCGCAAATAGCCTGGCACGTGGTGATTGGAAATACCTGACAGGCGCCCTGTCAGTACCCCGCCTGTCTCTGTCAGTATCGGACTTCCGGAGAGAAATATTAGTTTTTGGTCTAAAAAGGCAGATTTTCCTGTCTGATCAATATACGTCAAAATGGCATTCCGGGCCGAATCGATATGGTTGGAGATCGAATCCCGGGAAATAGGAATGTACTTAGTTCCGGAAGTAGTACCTGACGTTTTGGCAAAGTATAAAGGCTTGCCCGGCCAGAGTATATTGTCTGCTCCTTCTTTGATCTTACCTATATATCCTTTCAGATCTTCATAGTCCGCGACCGGCACAGCCTCCTTGAAATCGGCGTAAGAATGAATTTCCCCAAAAAAGTGATCTTTTCCAAACTCTGTTTGTGCCGCCTTCGCTACCAGTTCCTGTCTCCACTTCTCCTGAACTGCTACGCTTTCGGAGATCCATTGCTGCTGTTGCTGAACAATATATCGCGCCAGCGGACGACTCAAAGTTGCCTTAATTCCCATAGTAAAACCAAAGGTAAGCAGGATTCGTAATATCTTTCAAAGGAGCTAAAAATGGCGTTTTTTTACCCACTTTGAGGCAACACCCTAAATTTTTTAAATGCCTTTGTTTGTGGACAATAATCTGTAATTTTGCCATCCTGAAATCAAAGTGAGCGCAAATTTTAATAAATTATATGGGATTGTTTGATTTTTTGACTAGCGATATTGCGATTGATTTGGGTACTGCCAATACTTTAATCATTCATAAAGATACAGTAGTTGTTGACGAGCCCTCTATCATTGCCATGGATAAAACCACAGGCAAGGTTCTGGCGATAGGCCACACGGCCATGCAAATGCATGAAAAAACGAATGAAAATATAAAAACAATCCGTCCACTTAAAGACGGCGTGATCGCGGACTTCACCGCAGCAGAAATGATGATCCGTGGCATGATCAAAATGATCGACACGGGCAGCCGGTTTTTTACTCCTTCACACAGAATGGTGGTTTGCATTCCCTCCGGTATTACCGAGGTTGAAAAGCGGGCTGTAAAAGATTCTTGTGAGCACGCAGGTGCCAAAGAGGTATACATGGTGCACGAGCCGATCGCAGCTGCTATTGGTATTGGGATCGATATTACTCAACCTAATGGTGTAATGATCGTTGATATCGGCGGTGGCACTACCGAAATCGCGGTTATCGCCTTATCAGGTATTGTTTGTGAGCAGTCTGTACGCATTGCGGGCGATGTTTTCACAAGAGATATAGTCGATTACATGCGCCGCGAGCACAACCTGCTGATTGGTGAGCGTTCTGCCGAGCTGATCAAAATGGCAATCGGTTCTGCTTCACCCGAATTGGAAGTTCCTTTGGACGATTATCAGATCCGTGGACGTGACCTGATGACCGGTATTCCTAAGGAAATCCGCGTGACGTATAGTGAAATAGCGTACTCTCTCGACAAGTCAATTTCGAAAATTGAGGAAGGTGTCATGAAGGCGCTGGAAATCTCTCCTCCTGAGCTTTCAGCGGATATTTTCAAAAACGGTATTTACCTTACCGGTGGTGGCGCGCTTATTCACGGGCTCGATAAACGAATTGCTCAAAAAACGAAACTTCCTGTCCATATCGCTGACGATCCATTAAAAGCTGTTGTAAAAGGTACCGGGGAAGTTCTCAAAAACCTGGAACTATACAAGCCTGTATTGATTTCGTAGGATCGGATCGCGCGTAGTTCATCAATTGCGAAATCATTTATATTTTTGCGCAGCGCATCGAGCGCCTATTGATGGACTACGCGTGAACATTTTAGCCCATGCTCCAACTCGTTGATTTCGTCATCCGGAATCGTTTCTTTTTGGTTTTTGTATTGCTGGAAGTGCTCAGTGTGTGGCTTATTGTGCGCAGTAATACCTATTGGGGCGCGACCTATTTTAATACTTCCAATTACTACGTTGCCAAAACACTCGCATTCTCCAACTCGGCGAGAGAATATACCAAGCTGGATGAAATGAATGCAGATCTGGCCAATGAAAATGCCAGGCTGCACGCGCTGGTAACCACATTAAGCCAGAGAAACCCTGTTGATGCTCCCGGAGGATATGTCCCTGATTCAGCGTTTACAGCAAGATTTACCTATACGGTGGCAAAGGTGGTGGATAATGAAACAAACAAGCAGAACAACGTTTTAACCATAGACAAAGGTACTGCTGACGGTGTCAAGCCTGGTATGGGTGTAATTTCAGCGACCGGCGTAGTGGGTAAGGTGAGGTTTTGTTCTGAAAATTATTCGGTTATTACCTCTATCCTGCATTCGCAATTTATGGTTTCCACGAAGCTTGTCCGGAGCAAAGAAATCGGATATGCGAAATGGGCGGGAAAAGATCCTAATCTGATCGACCTGATTGACGTCTCCAAATACACTAAAATCTTCAAAGGCGATTCGGCTGTCACGTCCGACCAAAACTCTGTCTTTCCTCCCGGCATTATGGTAGGCAGAGTTGAAAACGTAACTGTGCACCCGAACCAGACTTTTTATAACATTATACTGCGCCTTTCCACCGACTTTCGAAACCTCTCTTACGTTTATGTGGTACAAAATCAACAACTTGTGGAGCAGGAATCTTTAAAAACGCGTACGATCGAAACCAAATGAGTTTAAGAGAAGCAATACAATATTCGCTGATGGTCCTGCTGTATTTGTTCCTGCAGATCTTCTTTATGCGGAACCTTGTATTGTTCAATTATGCTTTTTGCTTTATCTACATTGCAGGTGTATTACTGATGCCTGCGGACATTGACAGGATGTATTTGTTACTTATCGCTTTTGCGATCGGTTTCACGGTCGATGTTTTTTCAAACACTTTTGGCATGCACGCTGCTGCCACTGTATTGATCGCATACCTCCGGCCTTTCCTGATCCATTTTCAAATGAAGTCCAAAGGAGCCGAGCGTGCAGAGGTCGGAATACGGATGCAGGGGCTTGGGGCCTTCATTTCCTATATTTTCCCGCTGATCCTGATCCATCACGCAGTTCTTTTCTTTATGGAGATCAATCACTTTGGAATGATCCTTTATACCCTCATGCGAATTGGTGCCAGCGCTTTATTAACTACTCTCCTTGTCATTTTGCTGGAACTTTTTTCCAAACGATAATATGACATTTTGGCGCAAGTTCCTTTTTGGCTCGAAATTTGATGTAGGTACATTAATTAACGATGAACTAACAGTACCGGAAAACCAGTCTTTTTCCTACCCTATATAATTTTATCGTCAAGCAATGGCTGTTATATAGCTTCAACGAGCCACTTGTCAAAATAAATTTGCACCGTTTGGAGCTGTTATTAATCTTTGTAAATTCAGCATTCCTATGTTAGTTGCCATGTCAGAAACGCTCACGACTAATGAATACACGGATGATCTTCGTTATGAAGTATTTAACCGCGAGTTCATGCCTCATATAGACTCCATGTATAACTTCGCCTTCCGCCTTACTATGGATGAAGACGATGCAAATGACCTGGTACAAGACACCTATTTAAAAGCTTTTCGTTTTATTTCTTCCTTCGAGCAGGGTACTAATGCCAAAGCCTGGTTATTTAGAATCCTGAAAAACAGCTTTATCAACGACTACCGTAAAAAAAGTAAAGAGCCTTCGAAAGTCGATTATCAGGAAGTCGAAACGACTTACAACTCGGAGGAAGCATCTGATACTACTTACACGGTTGATTTGCGTGCTGATGCTGTCCAGGAGCTGATCGGAGACGAGGTTGCCAATGCGTTGAACGCCTTGCCGGTAGACTTCCGTACTGTGATCATTCTATGTGACATAGAGGGTTTTACTTACGAGGAAATGGCCAAAATCCTTGATATTCCCATCGGAACGGTAAGGTCGAGGCTACACCGCGCGCGTAACCTTTTGAAAGAAAAACTGAAGAGCTATGCAAGCTCTATGGGATATGATTCGTAGGTTGTGAAACTTTTTTTGCAACCTATTCGGTTATAGGGTACAACTGAAACTTATTCCATTATTCCTTATTTCATTTTAAGTAATGAATGCATCCCCAACGACGCCTTCTGTGACAGAAGCTGCGCAAGACAAAGTCATGAAGCACACGTGTGAACATCACGCTCAGTGTATGAAGGTAATTCAGGCTATCCTGGATGATGAAGCGACTGACGCTGAGAAGGAACATTTTCGTGACAATATGGACAAATGCATTCCTTGTATCGAAGCTTACCGGCTGGAAAAATGCATCAAGGATTCACTTAATCACAAGATTGTCAAGAAGCCCTGCCCCGAAAGTATCCTCAATACGATCCTGTCTAAAATAAACAGTTAATCTGTTCGTGTGAAAGGAAAGCTCATCATATTCTCTGCCCCTTCCGGCTCCGGAAAAACCACTATTGTCAGACACCTTTTAAGTAAGTTTAATAATCAGCTTGCATTTTCTGTATCCGCCTGCACACGTGCCAAGCGCGAACACGAGATTGACGGCAAGGATTATTATTTTTTAACGCTCGCTGATTTCCGGCAAAAAATCGCCGACCAGGAATTTGCTGAGTGGGAAGAAGTGTATGCCGGAAACTATTACGGTACATTGAAAGCCGAAATTCAACGGCTCTGGGATGAAGGTAAGCACGTAGTGTTCGACGTGGATGTCAAAGGTGGCTTGAAACTGAAAGAAGCTTACGGAGACAAAGCGCTGGGCGTTTTTGTGAAAGTAACCTCTGAGGATGAGATTAAACGCCGGTTATCCAGACGTGGAACAGAAACAGACGAGACACTTGCCACACGTTTGGCCAAAGTACGGTATGAACAAAGTTTTGAGCATGAATTTGATGAAGTCCTGATCAACGATGAACTGAACAATGCGCTGGAAAGTGCCGAGCTCCTCGTGAAGGAATTTTTAGAATTTTAATTCACTGAGCGATGAAAATTGGTCTATTCTTTGGGTCATTCAACCCCATTCACATCGGGCACCTGATCATAGCCAACACGATGCACGCGACTACCGATCTTGAACAGATCTGGTTCATCGTCAGCCCTCAAAATCCATTTAAAAAAAATAGCGGCCTGCTGCATGAGTTCGACCGTTTCGACCTTGTAGAGCGTGCTATTGCTGACAATCCGGCTTTCAGGGCCAGCGATATGGAATTTCATATGCCCAAGCCGAGCTATACGATTGATACGCTGATACGCATTCAGGAAAAATTCCCGCAGCATGCGTTCAAGCTCATTATGGGAGAAGATAATCTGGCGCAGTTTCCAAACTGGAAGAATTACGAGCAGATTCTGGAATATACAGGGCTGTATGTTTACCCGAGACCAAATTCGAAAAAGCATTTGTTCGGCAACCACGAAGCTGTAAAGTTCGTCGAAGCGCCTCTGCTGGATATTTCTGCTACATTTATCCGTTCTTCTCTCAAAAGCGGAATATCAATTAAATACCTCGTTCCGGAGCAAGTGGAGCAGCTGATCAGGATTAAAAAATTCTATCTCTGAACTACAAAGGCCGTGTTTGGTAGGTAATTTCTGAGAGCAACCCAACCGCATTAAATTTCAGGATCACTTTCTCCGCCTCCGATCTCGACTTCATATCTTCGCATTGAGGACCCTTTTGTAAAAAATACACGTAAAACTTCTGGTTTCTTTCTCCCAACTGATGAATATCCGGCCTCCCAAGTATCTTTCCGATATCATCTGCAAATTTTCCTTTTAATTCTTCTTCTATTGCCTTAAAATCGGCTTTCTGGCCGGAGCGCACATTATTGCAGCCTCCCCTGTCTCCACGCCATTTATTTAAATCTACATTTCCCATTTTGTCTGGAGCCGAACCACAGGCCGAAACAAATGCTACCAATATCAGCGTATAAATCTTCTCAGGAAATCTCATTTTAAAAACTCCTTTCGTTAAGTTTAAATCCATGCGCGAAGCTACTTATACTTATCCTGACATGAAATTCATTTTGTTGTTTTTGATCCAGTTTTCAATTGCTTTTGCCGCGAAAGCACAATTTGCGCAGCCTATCGACGGAACCGACTGTGCCAGGCAATTTTTTAATGCATTGCAGGAAAAAAATGTGGATGCGTTGGAAGATATTCTGGCAGCCGATTTCACTGTTGTGAGCTTCAATGGGCAGACGATTAACCGGGAGCAACTGATTCAGTCATTAAGCGATCGACTTCTTGTGATCGAGTCGGGTATGCAATCCGGCATTAATACCCGTAATTACCGCGATGTAGCGATTGTTACAGGATTGTGGAGTATACGGGCGCGCCTTCAAAATAATAGCTTTCAGGGAGATCTTTCCTTCATGGCGGTATGCACCAGAAATGGCGCGAAATGGCAGGTGTCGGCAGTTCAGCTTACCCCCGTTCAATAGTCGGTAAAACAAAAAGGAGCCTTTCGGGCTCCTCTCAGTATTATCTTACTATATTTTTACACATTCATCAGTGACTCACGACGGCGCATTTTACCAGCCGGAATACCGAACATCATTTTAAATCGGCGGCAGAAGTAAGCCGTGTCTTTATAGCCTACGTCAGAACCAATCGCACGGATGCTTTTCTTCGAAGTACGCAGTAAATCAACCGCTTTTTCCATACGCTGGTATTCGATATAATCCTGTGGATTTATTCCTGTCAGCATTTTGAAGTACTGGCCTACATAATCCTCTGAAACGTTCGCTACGTTGGCAAGCACCTTGTTGGAAAGATCGCCGCCCAGGTTGTCTTTGATATAGGCGAAAATATCGATCAGGCGAGGATCTTTGAAGTAAGTACTGTTCGTTACCAGCTGCTCAACGAACAATTTATTTTTCAAAATATAACGGATGATCTCAATCACCACTTCTTCCGTTTTGATCTTGATAATGCGGCCCTTACCTGGGGTATCCAGCATATCTTCTGTCAAAATCTGGTTGATCGTTGCCGCAATCTGATCGTCTCTTTTAATCAGGAACGGAGGTACATCGAGCGAGGTGAAGAAGTTAACCGTATCAAAAACCTTCGCTTCAAAAGAAATGAGTCCAAATGAATTAGGCAATTTACCGATAAGCGCAGGATCATGTCCAGCGTCGATATAGTTATCACGGTTGGTCATGAATTCTTCATTCGAAACGGTCTTCGCAGTCTGCGTGTTTCCGTAAGTCACAGTTGCATGCTTTCCGCCAGGGATAAACAGCATATCTCCCTCCTCTACTTTCTGCGACTCCTCAGACCCAAAGGAGACTTCCCCGTCGTACAAAATCGTCAATGAATTCTGGACGTCGTAGAAATTTTTAATTGTAATAGGTTGCAAAATCCGTATATGACGGGCTTTCACGAATTTTACCCCCAAAGATTCAATAATCTTATTATAATCTTCCATACCTGATATGTTTAAGGGTCCTTTCGACCGTAACTTTCAATTTTTGTACAAATCTAATAAATTGTACAAAACTAATACAAGTATAGATTAACAAAAAACTAAAAAAAAATGATATTTTGATATGATTTTAATCCAACATTTAGAATAAAAATGGATTCGATCTCCGGGATCAGACTATTTAAGTAGTTCCCTGGCTATCACGAGTTTTTGTATTTCGGAGGTACCTTCATAAATCTGTGTGATTTTTGCGTCCCTCATGAGCCGCTCTACGTGATATTCTTTCACGTATCCATAGCCTCCGTGCACCTGCACAGCCTCAGTTGTCACCCACATTGCAACATCAGATGCATATAATTTTGCCATAGCCGCAGCTTGCACATAATCCTTTCCCTCGTCTTTCATACGGGCTGATTTATAGACAAGTAACCGCGCGGCCTCAATTTTTGTCGCCATTTCAGACAGCTTGAATTGAATTGCCTGATGATCACTGATCGGCTTGCCGAAAGTTTTTCTTTCTTTGGAATATTTTAAGGACAGCTCAAAGGCACCGGTCGCAATGCCGAGCGCCTGCGCAGCAATACCGATTCTTCCCCCATTCAGCACGTTCATCGCGAACTTGAAACCGAAACCATCCTCGCCGATCCTGTTCTCTTTTGGAACCCTCACATCGGAGAACATCAAAGTGTGCGTATCCGACGCCCGTATGCCCATTTTGTCTTCTTTTCTACCCACTTCAAAACCTTTCCAGCCTTTCTCTACCAGGAATGCATTGATACCTTTATGCCTTTTTTCCGGATCTGTCTGAGCAATTACAACGCAAACGTCCGAAGTATTTCCATTGGTTATCCAGTTTTTTGTACCATTCAACAAATAATAATCTCCCCGATCGACAGCTGTGGTATGCTGAGACGTCGCATCAGAACCGGCTTCCGGCTCCGATAAGCAGAACGCTCCGATCATTTCGCCTGTGGCAAGCCGGGTAAGGTATTTTTGTTTAATCGCTTCCGTTCCATATTTTTCAATTCCCCAGCAAACCAGCGAATTGTTGACAGACATGATCACACCGGCAGATGCATCAATCTTTGAAATCTCTTCCATGGCAATCACATAGGAAAGCGTATCCATTCCGCTGCCATGGTACTCCGGCGCAACCATCATTCCTAAAAATCCCAGCTCCCCCATTTTATCAAGCAGCGACGTATCAAATTTCTGGGCGGAGTCTCTCTCTATCACTTCCGGAAGCAAGTCATTTTGAGCAAAATCGCGCGCAGCGTCGCGAACCGCCAAATGTTCTTCGCTCAGGTTAAAATCCATTCCGTTTAATTGTCCGCTAAATGCCATGTTGAACGCTGTTTACAAAATTTGATCTCATTCAAAAATAGATTTTTGCTAAATAGTAGGCAAGCATACCTTTTTTACATTACATTAAAACTTTCCTTTTAGCTACTCATTATCAGGAAAGTTGTTTTAAGTTTGCGCCCTGATTACGACAGATTGCCGATGCCTGTTCTTACCGTTTTTTACATTAAGCTCCTCATTAATCTTGGATTGACACTGGGAATTATCTGGACAATCACCAGGTCCGATTTATTTTCACGCTGGCAGTCTGGCAATGATAAACTGGTCTTGGGAGTCAGTTTCCTGCTCTTTCGACTTGTGCCCTGGATAGGTATTTTCTTAATTGTCAACGAAGAACCCCGGGGTGATATTCCTTTCTTTTTTTATAAAGCAACTGCTGCAAAGGCGGGCGGTTTTGTTTACCGGGACTTTTGGTCTTACCATGCTCCTTTGTATGCTTATATTATAAGTTTACCAGTTTGGCTCTGGCATAACGCGCGCGCGATCGTACTATTTATGGTTTTGATGGAATCGGGCATTTTGTGGCTTACTTATCAAACTTATAAATCCCGCTCTTCCCGCGCATTACAGCTTTCTGTGATCTATTACCTGCTTCCTGCCGGTTTTATGTACATTTTAGTAGATGGTCAGGAGGAAGTGTGGTTCTGGGGCGCGGCGCTGCTGATGTGGCGGTATACTTTAAAACAAACCGTTAACTATGAAATTGGGCTGGGTATCCTGTACGCAATTGCTTTGTTGACTATTAAGGTGACATTTATATTGCTGCTTCCCGCGGTACTGGTTTTAGTTAAAAAACCGCTGAAAATGTTGATCGTTATGGCAGCAATCGGTTTGCCGGTGGTTGGATTTCTATATTGGCAAATAGGGGATCTGTTTTTAATGCCGATCAGGCACACAGAACAGTTAATGACTCCAAACTTATTTTCGGTGGGCCGCCCATTTATTGAGCTGCTTGTCAAAATCGATGCTAAGAATTCAGGTCTGCTTAACTGGTTTGGTTTGCTGTTCACCGTTTTCATACCCGTATTTATGGCGTTCAAAGCACGCCACAGGCACATTAATCAGGTTTTACCGAGTATTTTCATAGCCTGCTTTGTGTGTATGATGGTATTTCAGGCCAGCGCGATGGGCGCTTATGTGATTGCTTATTTAATGGCTGTAATTTTTGAAATCATAGATCTTCGGAAAACCTTTCACGTAGTCGTATTGCTGGTGCTCAACTGGCTTACAGTTGTGCAGCCTTTTGTGTGGGTTTATATCAAACAGCCCGCGTACACTTCTCTCGGTATGTTCGGCAACCTTTCGTTTTTGTTCGAATACATTCTTGAAATATTGAATGTGCTTTGTTTCCTGTGGATTTTGCGGGAAACCTATCGCAAGGTCGCACCTTCTGAAAACCTCGCATTGGCATGAGTATCGTTTTAGCCAAATTAGGCATTGGCCTGCTTTGCCTTTTTGTAATCGTTTTTCTGCTCTTCTTCAAAAACACGCTGATCAGTTGGCTGGAAAAGAAGTCAGCGGAAAAGACGCTTTTCGTAAGCTGGATACTACTCAGGCTACTCCCTTTCATCGCGATTTATATCGTAGCCGGTATGGAACCGACTTCTGATGTGAATGGCTTCTGGGACGAGGCCAGCAAAGCTTCGCTCGGGCAGGTTGTTTACCGGGATTTCTGGTCGCCTTATTCTCCATTGTATCCTTACTTTCTGGGTATCTGGCTTAAATTTTGGTTCAATGCCAAAATGATCGTGCTCACAATGGCAGCGATGGACGGGGTTGCATTGCTACTCAGCTATCATTTTTTTCGGCCTTTTTATGCCAAAGGCGCATTTCTGTTTCTTGCGATCATTTACCTTTTGTTACCCGGTTCACTGATATTATGCATTGTCGGCGCGCAGGAAGACGTTTGGATGTGGCTGTTTGTGATACTTGCCTACCTGGTACGCGAACGCACGCTGCGAGTTGAATGGTATGCGTTTATTCTTGCGATCGGTTTGTTGATGACAAAAGCGATATTTGTGTTGATACTCGTGCCCCTTTTTTTATTGGAGAAAGAGAAACTGAGATTTCTTGTTCCAATGGTTCTGGTAGGCATTGCTTCGCTGGCTATCTTGTATCCGCTTGTGGGCTGGGAATTCACGCAGCCACTCGATGAGGCGCAAACCCTGCGCGCTCCGAATATTCCCTCCATTATCAATCCCTGGTTTTACAATAAAATCGGCGTGGGCGAAAAATTCTGGAATTGGATCGGGCTGGTTTGTTCTGTTGGCCTGGCTACCCTGGCCGCCTGGCGTATGCGGCATTCCGACTTTCGCATCATGCTTTCAAGAGTCTGGGTGATCCTTTACGCCACCATGATGATCGTTCAGCAAAGTGCTTACAGCAATTACATATTCCTTTTCCTGTTACCACTGATTTTTTATACGCTCGACTGGAAAAACCAATGGCAGGTTACGCTTTTTTTCATTTACAATCTGATTTGCGTCATCCATCCTTCCTTCTGGTGGCGACTGGGCATGCCTTGTTACATGACCCCTGGTGACACAACAGCCTCGTCCCAACTATTGCTGGACTATTCCATGCAAGTTGCAATCGTCCTATTAACCGGCTATTTTATCTGGCTCGCATTTCCCCGAAAACAACAAGTTTAACTTTCTTTAACGCGTTGAAAACAACGGCCATTTTTACATTTGGAGAATTGAATACCTTCAAATGCAACAAGTTGACCAGCATACCCTTTATGAACTTCAGATAATCGCTGAGCGTAAGGGTGCATTCAGTGTTTTTCAGTTTTTCGATAAAACCTCAACACAAGGTGGAAGCGATTGCTTAAGATCCCTTTTGTCAAAACCCAAATCTACGTTTGCCGGGGTACAGTCATTTCAAAATCTCATTAAGGCTATTCTAAAAAATCCCAGGACCTGCCTGATCGATATTCACAGGTCTTATATCATGGCGGTGGAGGGTTATTCTTCGCTGAGCGTCGCGCATTCCCTGTCACAGGATGCCGTAATGCATTGGTTAGATACTTTGGTCTATTTCATCAAAAGCCCGGAGGAATTTTACCGCATACAAAGTGGATTAATGGCGACATTGAGGATGCTGCTTGCCATGCGGCAAATGCTCGCTGATTCCCGCGGCGCGGAAATACCGGAAGAAATTCGGGATGATTTTCGTTTCATTGAAAATTTCATTTCACAGCCAACGATACGTTCCTTTTTAAAGCAATCTGAAAATGATATTTCCAAAACAAAGATTTTCAGTATTGACTATTATTTCCGGGTATCAAATGAAAAGGTATTACGCCAATTGCTGCACATTTTCTATCGCTTCGATGCCTACCGTTCCGTTGCCAAAACAACTGAACAACATTCCCTCACTTTCCCCGATTTCAGCGAAGCCAGCCACGAATTTAAAGCAGAGGCTATCCGACATCCACTGATCTCTAACAGCGTCGCCAATAGCATTAAAATTGATTTGAATAGGAGTGTTTGCATCATCACCGGTGCCAATACCAGTGGAAAGACTACATTTTTGAAAACTTGCGGACTGGCAGTTTACCTGGCTCATTTGGGGTTACCCGTCCCCGCCGGCAGTATGAGTTTACCTTTTTTCGACAGGCTATTCACATCACTTCACCTGACCGACGACCTTACTTCCGGTTACAGCCATTTTTACAATGAAATGATTCAGGTAAAGAAAATAGCAGAGGCTTTACAGCTGGGTGAGAGATGTATGGTACTGGTAGATGAAATTTTCAGAGGGACTAACCAGGAAGACGCTTTTTATTGTTCCAAGACAGTATTGGACGGATTTTGTAAGTATCCAGGCTCCTGCTTTCTCATTTCCACGCACCTGCTGGAACTGGCGGAAAACTTCCTTGCCTCCGAATATGCCACGAATAAATGCTTTAAAACTACTGTACTTGACGATCAGTTTAAGAATTCATATCAAATCGCAGAAGGCATTGCGTACGAAAAAGTGGGCAGCCTGATCATGAATTCGGTTGGACTAACATCCATTTTCACCAAAGCAAAAAGGCTCCCAAATCTTTGAGAGCCCTTCATTCGCTTGTTTGACTATACTATTCGATTGTGTCGAAACCACAGTAAGGCACAAGTACTCCCGGTATCTTAACCGTTCCATCCGGCTGCTGGTTGTTTTCCAGCAAAGCTGCCAGAATACGCGGTAGTGCTAGTGCAGAGCCATTTAATGTATGAAGCAACTGCGTTTTTTTATCCGCACCCTTATAGCGCAATTTCAACCTGTTTGCCTGATATGTTTCAAAATTAGAAACAGAGCTGCATTCCAGCCAGCGTTCCTGCCCGGCAGACCATACTTCGAAATCGTAGGTCAACGCGGAAGTAAAGCCCATATCCCCGCCACAAAGTCTCAATATCCGATAGGGTAACCCCAGTTTCCCAAGCAAGCTCTTAACATGCTCTACCATTTCGTTTAAAGCATTATAAGACTCCTCGGGTTTGTTGATCTGGACAATCTCTACTTTATCGAACTGATGCAACCGGTTAAGCCCCCGCACGTGCGCCCCCCAGCTACCAGCTTCCCGCCGGAAACAAGGCGTGAATGCGACATTCTTGACTGGCAATTCTGATTCCGCAACGATCACGTCACGGTACAGATTGGTAACGGGTACCTCGGCAGTAGGAATCAGATAAAGGTCATCCTGCGCGTCGTGGTACATCTGGCCTTCCTTATCCGGAAGCTGCCCGGTCGCAAATCCTGAATCCGCATTGACCACAATCGGGGGCTGCACTTCTGTGTAACCCGCTTTTCCGGCCTCATCCAAAAAGAATGATATCATCGCGCGCTGCAACCTTGCCGCCTTACCTTTATAAACCGGAAATCCAGCGCCTGTAATTTTATTACCTAATTCAAAATCAATAATGGGAGCCTGATTTTTACCGAGCTTTTTGATCAGTTCCCAATGCGGCAATGCGCCCTGGTGCAATGCAGGCTTTGCACCTTCTTCCAGGACATTCACATTATCCTCGGCAGTCCTGCCTTCCGGAACACTTTCATGGGGCAAATTAGGCAACTTAACGAGTTCTTCCAGCAGTGTCGCTTCCATAGCCTTATGCTCTTCATCCAAAGTCCGGGACCGCTCTTTTAAGGTTGCTGTTACAGCTTTCGCTTCTTCCGCTTCGCCTTGCTTTCCTGCCTTCATCAGGCCGCCTATTTCTTTCGCCTTATTGTTGGAAGCCGCCAGAACTTCGTCCAGCTCCTGCTGTAACTCACGCCTTTTTTTATCCAGGTCAATAATGCGGTCGACTGCCTGGGCTGCTTCCCTGAAATGCTTTTTGGTCAATCCAGCGATTGTCAGATCCCTGTTTTCACGAATAAAATTGGTCTGTAACATCTGTATGTTGTTGTCTGCTGCTAGCTAACAACTTTTAGTGATTTAGAACTTTTGGATCAGGGAGCGGTGAAAATATCTTTCATTGCATCCTCATAATAAAACAAGCGCTCATTCAGCACATTCAACGCCTCAGCCTTGTATTTGGAGTGAATGAGCAAGGAAAGGTTATGTTCGGAAGCGCCGTACGAAATCATTCGTATAGGAATATGTTTGAGAGCGTCAAGCACTTTTAATGCGATTCCTTCTTTATCCGCGCTGAAATTTCCAACAATGCAGATGATATTCTGGTCACGATCATGCTCTTCCAAATCCGCAAACTCACGCAAATCCGCGCTGATCTTGTCAAGATGCTCCGAATTGTCAATCGTTACAGACACAGACACCTCCGAAGTGGTGATCATATCTACCGGTGTCTTGTATTTCTCAAATACCTCAAACACCCTACGAAGGAAGCCGTAAGCATTCAGCATACGGGTTGAATGAATATAAATGGCTGTAATGTTATCCTTTGCAGCAATTGCTTTAATCTCTCTGTCCGAAGTCTGATTTGCAATCAGCGTTCCTGGCGCTTCCGGCTGCATTGTATTTTTCAACCGAACCGGAACCCCTCTCAGCTTAGCAGGCGTAATCGTACTTGGATGCAGGATTTTCGCTCCGAAATAAGCCAGCTCCGCAGCTTCCTCAAATGTAAGTTCCCGGATCGGAAATGTGCGTTTTACTATTCTTGGGTCATTGTTATGCATTCCGTCAATATCTGTCCAAATCTGGATCTCATCTGCGCGGATGGCGCCACCGATAAGAGAAGCTGTGTAATCGGACCCGCCTCTCTTTAAATTGTCAACCTCTTCGCGCGGATTCCGGCATATGAAACCCTGGGTAACGATCGTCTGCTTGTCTCCGTACTGATTCAAAATCGTTACTAGCATATCTTCAATGGTTGCCATCTCAGGCTCTCCGTCTGCATCAATACGCATAAAATCCAACGCCGATAGCAATACCGAACTGTCTCCTTTTTCTTCCAGGTAAGCCTGGAACATTTTAGTACTCAATATTTCGCCTTCTGCAACCAGTTCTTTGTCCTGCTTTATGGTAAAAGGCTTAATCCCAACCAGCGATTTGATGTACCCAAATTCGGTATCGACAATCTCCTGTCCTTGCTGCAAGCCCTCCGGCGTCGAATACAGCTCCTTGATAAAAAGGCTGTAATGCGTTCTCAAATCTTCGATAAGCGCCGCGGCTTTCGAATCGTCAAATGCCTTCACAGCTTCTCCAATTGCGATCAATGCATTGGTTGATCCCGACAACGCCGACAGAACAACTATTTTGCGATTAGGATCACTGTTAAGAAGTTCTCTGATAGAGTGCATGCGCTCAGGTTTCCCAACCGAAGTACCGCCAAATTTCCAGACTTGCATAGTATTGAATTGTGAATTTTGAATGAGTGAATGAGTGAATGAGTGAATGTGGGCTTGCAAATCTTAAAAATACTTGCCATACGCTATGCCTTGCGCTATCTGCGAATATAACCCAAGCATTTTAATGGCCGTCATAGCAGCTTCGTCGCCTTTGTTTCCGTGAATGCCGCCAGCTCTGTCTACTGCCTGCTCCATGGTATTGGGCGTTAGCACACCAAATATGACAGGTTTGTTTGTTTTAAGACTCACATTGGTTATACCTTGTGAAACTGCGTGATTAATGTAGTCATTGTGTTTTGTCTCTCCCTGGATCACTACGCCCAGTGCTATCACAGCATCAATATCGTCGCGCTGTGCGAACCATTGGGATCCCAGTGTAAGCTCAAAACTGCCCGGCACATTTCCTCTTTCAATGTTTTCAGCTTTGGCTCCATATGCCACTAAAGTCTGATAAGCACCTTCGAAAAGCTTTTCGGTTACTTCTGTATTCCATTCCGCCACCAGGATAGCGAAACGCTTGTTTGAAATATCAGGAAGGTCCTCTGTCTTGAAAACACTTAAATTTTTATCTGCACTTGACATTGCTATTTGACGTTATCGTGAAAATCTGGTTTGAAATGAATAAAAAAAGGATAAAACCAGGTCGGCTTTATCCTTTTGCAGAACAGAATGGTTAACCATTATTTGCCGACCTGTCCTTCTAATAATCCCATGTATTTCTTGGCATTCACTACTTCCGAGGAAAGAGGGAATTCGTCGATAACACGTTTATATGTGGTCACAGCATCACCAGGTTTACTGGCCTTTTCCTGAGCAAGTGCAAGTTTCATCAGGTAAACTGGCGTGAAGTACTCGTTCTTTTCATAATCGGCAGCTTTTTGATAGAAAGAAATCGCATCAGCCGGCTGGTTTTTTTCAAGGTAGGCGTCGCCAATCAGGGACTGGGCACGGGCATGGATCAGCAGATCTGAAGAACTGAAAGATTGCAGGTGACTGATCGCATCGTCATATTTTCCCTGCTTCAGCAATGCAACACCAGCATAAAAATTAGCAAGGTTACTCGCATCTGTTCCTTTATAGCTGTCAGCGATAGACAGAAGGCCTTCGTTTCCACCACTTCCGTTCAATGCTTTTTGCAAAGAATCGGCTTCGAAATCATATACAACACTTGCAAGCGCGTTTTGGGCTGTTCCTTCCTGACCGTCGATATAAAAACGATATCCCGCAAAGCCGATGATTGCGACCAATATTGCTCCACCGATACCTAAAACGATTTTGCGGTTTTTGATGAAAAAAGCCTCTGCCTTATTAATCTGGCCGGCTAAAGCTTCCGGAGTTTCAATTATTTCCAGCCCAGCCTCACCCGCGTTTTTCTTGCTCATATTAATTAATTCAATTTTGGAGTGCAAAGTTATGAAAACTTTGTTAAGTCAAAACAAGTTATTGTACAATTCTTTGCATTAGATCTGCCCGGAAATAGCATCTATCGGCTCCCCGCTAACTTTCCCGCACAAAACATGACAATGAATTTATAGAAAGCGGGTTATACCGAAAATAAAAAAGCGTGAAAGTACGGATACTTCCACGCCCTCTCCTAAATATTTAATGACTAGCTGTACAAAGGAAATTGCTTCATCCAGTTGTTCACTTCGCCTTTTACAGCTGCTATTTTTTGTTCATTATCATGGTTGACCAATACGGTATCAAGAAGGTCGACAATGCGCTCCATATCCGACTCAACAAGACCACGGGTAGTCATTGCTGCCGTTCCCACACGGATACCCGAAGTTACCATCGGAGATTTGTCATCAAACGGCACCATATTCTTATTAATGGTAATATCCGCTTTAATCAATGTATTCTCAGCCAGCTTACCTGTGAGCCCCGATTCGATTCCGTTTTTGGTCCGCAAATCGATCAGCATCAGGTGATTGTCCGTTCCGCCGGAAATAATCCGGTATCCCTTTTCAACAAATGCCTTGGCCATTGCCTGCGCATTTTTCGTGACCTGCGTTGCATAATTGTAATATCCTTCGCTCAACGCCTCACCAAATGCAACTGCTTTCGCTGCAATGATATGCTCCAAAGGACCTCCCTGCGTACCAGGAAAAACACCTGAGTCCAATAGTGAGGACATTGTTCTCAGTTGGCCTTTCGGCGTCTTGATTCCAAATGGATTTTCAAAATCATTCCGCATCATGATCACGCCGCCTCTTGGTCCGCGCAGGGTCTTGTGTGTAGTGGTTGTTACAATGTGGCAGTGATCAAACGGATCTTTCAAAAGCCCTTTTGCAATTAGGCCCGCAGGGTGTGCGATATCTGCCATTAAAAGTGCGCCGATCTGGTCAGCGATATTTCTCAGACGCTCATAATCCCAGTCGCGGCTGTACGCAGAAGCACCGCAGATTAAAAGTTTCGGGCGCTCCTTCAAAGCGGTTTCCTCTACTTTATCCCAGTTGATCAAACCGGTTTCCGCTTCTACACCGTAAAAAATCGGCTGGAAATATTTACCTGAAATATTCACTGGCGAACCATGCGTAAGGTGACCTCCGTGCGCCAGATTGAAACCCATAATTTTGTCACCCGGATTCAAACAAGCAAGAAATACCGCTGTGTTAGCCTGTGCGCCGGAATGCGGCTGCACATTTGCCCAGGTAGCGCCAAAAAGCTCTTTCAGCCGATCGATCGCGATCTGCTCGATCTCGTCTACCACTTCGCATCCACCATAGTAACGTTTGCCTGGCAGACCTTCGGCATATTTGTTGGTCAAAACGCTGCCGGAAGCCTCCATCACCTGACGGGAAGTAAAGTTTTCAGAAGCTATAAGCTCAATACCGGATTCCTGACGATATTTCTCTCTGTTGATCAGATCGAAAATGGTGGTGTCACGTTCAACGCTGGTGATGGTAGACATGAGTGTATTTTTATGATATGGACTGAAAGATGCCGCAAAAATACGATCATTTCTTTCGGAATGAAATAATAAGACTTACTTTATGTTTTCGCTGAGCCTACTGCATTTATGATTAGCCTCTATTTACTTTAAAGCAGTATTTTTATGTAAAAGTTGTTTTTAAATTATTTTAAGAATATTGTTTTTGTATCGTAGTTTTGTGCTCAAATATTGATGCGTGGTCGTGCACTTCCACGAAAATGATGTAAATTCCACTATCTATTCTAAAACTCTTACAATATAAAACAAGGAAACATGAGCCAACAAACGGTAAGCCCCCAGACCATACTGATGCAAGCTTCCAACAACGGAAAAGGTACAAATGGCACGATAGGCCAGCCAATCACCTATGAAAAAATCCCTACCCAGATTTTTGCAGATTCAAAGGAGGCATCTTACGCAGTAGCAAAGGAAATCGCTGATCTGATCCGTCAAAAGCAGAAAGAAGGGAAGCCTTGTGTCCTCGGACTTGCAACCGGATCTTCTCCTAAGACGGTATATGCATTGCTGGTGAAGATGCACAGGGAGGAAGGGCTTAGCTTTAAAAATGTGATCTCTTTCAACCTCGACGAGTACTATCAAATGGAGCCCGACTCTATTTATAGTTACCACAGGTTCATGAAAGAGCAGCTTTTTGACCATGTTGATATTGCTAAGGAAAATTACTTTTTGCCCGACGGTACCGTGCCGGCCGCTTTATTACGCGATTACTGCACTTCTTATGAAAATAAGATCCATGCCGTAGGCGGGCTGGATTTTCAGTTACTTGGAATTGGTGGAAACGGGCATATTGGTTTCAATGAGCCTGGTTCGCTCATCAACTCCCGCACGCGGCTGATTACGCTCGACCACTCGACAAGGGTAGCCGCGGGCATGGAATTTGGCGGGCTTCACAACGTGCCCCGTAAAGCAATCACCCTCGGTGTTGCGCCGATCCTGAATGCGCGTCGTATAGTATTGCTTGCCTGGGGTGAAAGAAAAGCTTCTGTGATCAGAGGCGCTGTAGAAGGACCGGTTACCGAACTTAACCCCGCATCTTATTTGCAGGCGCACCCGGACGTTTCCTTCGTGCTGGATGAAAGTGCTGCCTCAGAGCTCACCCGCATCAAAACCCCCTGGGCCGTTGACTCGGTTATCTGGGATAATAAAATGATTAAGAAAGCTGTGACCCACCTTTCGAAAATCCTCAATAAGCCAATTCTAAAACTAACTGATAAAGATTATAATGATAATGGTATGAGTGATTTGCTCGCTCAATATGGCGCAGGTTACGAAATCAATATCAATGTCTTTAACCAGCTCCAGCACACCATTACCGGCTGGCCGGGAGGAAAACCAAACGCAGACGATACTTACCGGCCAGAGCGTGCACAGCCCAAGAAAAAGCGCGTCCTGATTTTCAGTCCGCACCCGGATGACGATATTATTTCAATGGGAGGTACTTTCCAAAGACTTGTGGATCAGGGCCATGAAGTGCATGTGGCTTACCAAACGTCAGGAAACATTGCAGTGGCTGATGATGAAGCGCTCCGTTTTATTGATTTCGTTGTAGATTTTAACACTGGGTTTGGAATTGACAGCCCGGATGCGAACCAACTGTTCCTCGACGCTAAAAATTTCCTTAAACACACAAAAGACAGTGAGATCGACACACCTGAAATACGCAAGGTAAAGGGTCTGTTGAGAAGAGGAGAGGCTAAGGCGACGTGCCGGTTTGTTGGGATCCCTACCAGTCAGGCACACTTCCTTGATATGCCTTTTTACGAAACGGGTACTGTCCAGAAAAAACCGATCGGAGAGGAAGATATCAAGATCATTGAAAATCTGATCGAAGAAATCAAACCGCACCAAATTTATGCAGCAGGCGATTTTGCCGATCCGCACGGAACGCATAAGGTTTGCTGGGACGCTATCGAAGCCGCATTGCACCGTTCGAAACATAAGAATTTCATGAAAGATTGTTGGGTATGGTTGTATCGAGGCGCCTGGGCTGAATGGGATATCTATGAAATTGAAATGGCTGTTCCGATGAGCCCTGATCAGGTATTGAAGAAGCGTCAGGGAATATTTAAACACCAGTCACAAAAAGACGGCGTAGTTTTCCAGGGCGAAGATTCGAGAGAATTTTGGCAGAGAGCCGAAGAGCGTAACCGCGGTACCGCTCATTTGTACGACTCTCTTGGTCTTGCCGAATATGAAGCTATGGAAGCATTTGTAAGGTGGAAATTCTAATACAAACAATAGCAAAAAAGAAGAGCCCGGTTATCCGGGCTCTTCTTTTTTATACCTTAATTATATTGGGAACTTCTACATTCTCGAATCTATTCTACAATTCCATATCCATCCACATTCTTTGCGCCATTTTCTCTACCATAGTCATAATACCCTGAAAAGCGCCAAATACAATACATAGCGGCAGAATTACAGGCAGGAATATGAGCCATTGCAACGCCATTGTAAAATTGAATCTTTTGAAAATTGGTGCTTTCATATCAGGATCGGTTAATACCTCAGAGTTTAGTTTCTCAATTTATACAAATTACTTCTACTAAACAACGTCTTAGCAAGGAAACGTTCTAAAATTGTTCAAAATTTCAACAAAATATATAATTATTCTCAAATATCATAATGTTACGACCGTTGCTGTGAATCCTGTAACTGCAGATTTCGAAAGAACCGGTTGCGAAAATTTTTGTTTATTTGTTAAGTATAAATAATTCTTCCCGCATATGCCGTCTCCCGACATTATACAACTGTTACCTGATTCTATCGCAAATCAAATTGCAGCTGGAGAGGTTGTGCAAAGACCGGCATCCGTGGTTAAAGAACTTCTTGAAAATGCAATCGACGCGCACGCTACTGTAATTCAGGTGGTACTCAGAGAAGCCGGAAGAACTTTGATACAGATCATCGACAATGGTTCAGGTATGTCGATCACCGATGCCAGAATGTCTTTTGAGCGGCACGCAACATCAAAAATCCGGAAATCAGAGGATTTATTCCGTATTCGGACAATGGGTTTTCGCGGTGAAGCACTTGCATCTATCGCAGCAGTTGCACAGGTTGAATTGCGAACCAGACAGGAAGGCGAAGAGCTTGGAACCCTGATTCGTATCGATGGTTCTGAAATCAAAACCCAGGAAAGCGTAGCGGCCGTAAAGGGAACCAGTCTTTCGGTTAAAAACCTTTTTTTCAACGTACCTGCGCGGAGAAATTTTCTCAAATCAAATTCGGTTGAAATGCGTCACGTGCTTGATGAATTTCAACGCGTGGCGTTGGCACATCCCGAGGTCAGTTTTACGCTACATCATAACGATACTGAGGTATTTAACCTGCCACCGGCCAAGCTTGTGCGCCGGATTGTTGACATTTACGGGAAAAGTTATCGGGAACAATTGGCCTCCTGTCAGGAAGAGACATCCTATGTAAGTGTGCGCGGATATATCGGCAAGCCGGAATTCGCCAGAAAAACACGCGGCGAACAGTTTTTTTTCGTAAATGACCGCTTCATTAAACATAGTTATCTCCATCACGCCGTAATAAGCGCTTTCGACGGAACGATCCCGGACGGGAGCCATCCATTTTACGTACTATTCCTTGAAATTGATCCTTCGCATATTGATATCAATATCCATCCTACCAAGACAGAGATAAAATTTGATGACGAAAAATCGGTATATGCAATTGTGATGGCGGCTGTCAAAAAGGCTGTGGGCATGTATAATTTCTCACAGTCAATCGATTTTGATGATAATGTAAACTTTTTCAACCAGGGTATATCTGATCCCGGTCAGAGTTTCATTCCGAGAACGGTCATGCCAGACTGGGCTGCACAGTCCAAAAAAGCGGGAAACGGGCCCTCCAAGTCAAACTTGACCAGTTGGAGTAAATTGTTTGAAGGGCTTCAGAATACAGAAGATAGGGGCAGCGAACTGGCCGCATTCGATGTAAGTCCGGTAACCGTGTCGCGCCCGGCTTACCAGGAAGAATCCAAAACAGTGGCGAGCAAGGTCAACCGAATGGCATCGGAAGTCATCGCAGCTCCTGAAAGCGACGCCGTTCTCTTTCAACTACATAACCGGTACATCCTTTCTCAGGTAAAAGATGGCATAATGCTCATTGATCAGAAAGCGGCTTACGAAAGGATATTGTACGAAAGGTATCGTAAGATGCTGATCAACAGAAGTGGCGCCTGCCAGCAACTACTTTTCCCAAAGCGGATAAGGCTTACACATTCTGACATGCAGCTTGTGAAGGAAACTAAAAAGGAAATACATAGCCTCGGATTTGAATTCGATGAATTTGGTCAAAATGAGCTAATTATCAGAGGCATTCCTGCTGATCTGCCGGAAGAGCGTGAGCAAGACCTTTTCGAGGAACTGATTGAACAATTAAAGCAGAGTTATTCTGATCTGAAGCTCAATAAACCGGAAAGTCTTTCACGGTCACTTGCGAGGCGGTTTTCGGTTCGCTATGCTGTTAAACTGTCTTTTGTAGAAATTCACACGCTTATTGACCAGCTGTTCGCATCGACAGATCCTAACCGGACTCCCGGAGGAGAAGCTATCATTGTACTGCTTACAATGGATAAGCTTACGAGCATATTCAAAAGCTAGGAACCAAAAAACGGACAGAAGCCGTTCTAAAAATAAAAATTTGAATAAGAAATATATATGTTATCCATAACCCCCACTGTTAGAAACTTACTGATACTGAATATCCTGTTCTATCTGGTTGATTCAAGCTTCCTCAATCTCAGTAACAACTTCGCCCTGAGGTCGCTTTTGTCACCCGAATTTATGCCCTATCAGTTTGTAACATATATGTTTCTACATGGAAGCCTGGGGCATTTGTTTAGCAATATGTTTGGTTTGTTCATGTTTGGGCCACTTTTGGAGCGCATGTGGGGACCGAAGCGATTTTTGTTTTTCTACTTTTTTACAGGAATAGGTGCTGGACTGCTTTTCTCAGGAATTGATTATTTTGAGAACACTCAGGTAAGGCAGGCTGTTGAGATATTTACACAAAATCCTACACCCGATGCCCTGGCGGATTTCATGAGCAAACATGCGAAAGGCATTTACGAATCGACCCTTAATTTTTTAAATAAATTTGAAGAGAATCCGACCGATTCCCGCTATATTCAGGATAGCATTAATTTTGTTAATATCTACTATGAGCGTTTGATCAGTACGCCTATGGTAGGGGCATCTGGTGCAATTTTCGGCATTCTGATGGCGTTTGGTTTATTGTTTCCAAACACTGAGCTCTTTCTGTTGTTTGTACCGTTTCCTATAAAGGCCAAATATTTTGTGACCTTTTACGGATTGTATGAATTGTATTCCGGTATTCAGAATGCTCAATCGGACAACGTAGCGCATTTCGCCCATATCGGAGGAATGCTATTTGCATATATTTTACTGCGTTACTGGGGCACGCAAAAAACAAATTTCTATTAAGACAGAAGATGAGCAATATTGTTGACGATATAAAACGCGAATTCGCTAAATCTGAGAATGCACTCGTAAAAATAATTTTGATCAACACTGCAGTTTTTCTTGTATTACTGCTTTCAAAAATTATTCTGACCCTTTCTCAAAGTTCAGGTATATACCAGCTGATTATCAATTCCGTACAGCTTCCTGCTGCCACGAGTGAATTCATTTACAAGCCCTGGACACTTATTACCTACTTTTTTACACACGATGACATTTTCCATATTCTCTTCAATATGCTGTTCCTGTATTGGTTTGGCAAGCTTGTGGATGAATATCTGGGTGCTAAACGTGTCATAGCCTTGTATATGCTCGGCGGAATTGCCGGCGGACTGATTTATATGGTTTTGTATAATATCCTGCCTTACTTTCAGGCCCACGTTGAAGGTTCCAGGATGCTAGGGGCTTCCGCTGCAGCATTTTCAGTTGCCGTTGGCGCGTCAACGCTTCTGCCTAATTACACATTCAATCTGATATTTCTTGGTCCGATACGAATCAAATTTATAGCTCTTTTTTATATCATTCTTTCTCTTGCTCAGACAGTCGGACCGAATGCTGGCGGTAACCTTGCTCATTTAGGTGGTGCATTTGTAGGATACTTGTTTATCAAGCTTTTGCAAAGTGGGACCGATCTGGGCAAACCCATTTATGCAATAATGTCGGGCTGGTCGAGACTGTTCAGGAAACGCCCGGCAATGCAGGTTACTTATCGTGAAAGGCAGGTATATCGCAGTACGAGTGTATATTCATCATCGTCATCGGGTACAATAGAAATGCCTGACCAGATGGAAATTGACACGATTTTGGATAAAATCTCAAAATCGGGATATGAAAGTCTAACCAAGGAAGAGAAGCAAAAGTTGTTTAAAGCCAGTCAGCAGAAATAACGTGGTCAGATTTAGCAGCGATTTTTGTAATTTCGTTGATTAATTGGATACCAAAAATTGCTGAAAATCTTATCTTAATACCGCCATATGCTTATAACTCCTGGCAAATTGTTAGCTAAAATCGATAGTCCGGAAGACTTACGTAAACTGGACATTTCTCAGCTTCCCAATGTATGCAGTGAGCTAAGACAATTCATTATTGACAATGTTTCTGTATATGGAGGTCATTTCGGAGCTAGTCTTGGAGTTGTAGAATTGAGCGTTGCCCTGCATTACGTTTTTAATACTCCTGACGATCAAATTGTTTGGGACGTGGGACATCAGGCATACGGCCATAAAATTCTGACCGGAAGAAGAGATACCTTTCATTCCAACAGGACTTACGGCGGACTTGCCGGGTTTCCGAAAAGAAAGGAAAGCATTTACGATGCATTTGGTGTTGGGCATTCATCCACATCGATCTCGTCGGCCCTTGGCATGGCTGTTGCGTCTAAATTGGAAAATAATCACGAGCGCCAGCACATTGCCGTTATTGGAGATGGTGCTATGACCGCCGGATTAGCATTCGAAGGAATGAACCATGCAGGCTCCACTGACTCAAATCTGCTGATCATCTTAAATGATAATTGCATGGCCATAGACCCGAATGTGGGAGCTCTGAAAGAATATCTGACAGACATCACTACCTCTCAAACGTACAACAAGTTTAGAGACGAGGTTTGGAACCTGCTTGGCAAAATGAGCCATTTCGGCAAAAGTGCGCAGGAAATAGTCTCGAAAGTAGAGACTGTGATGAAAACTGCTATTCTGCGCCAGAGTAATCTTTTCGAATCACTTGGTCTTCGGTATTTCGGTCCAATTGACGGAAATGACATTAGCCATTTAACTGAGGTTTTAAGCGATCTTAAAAGCATTCCCGGTCCAAAACTTTTACATTGCCTTACTGTAAAAGGAAAGGGCTATGGTCCAGCTGAAAAGGATCAGACCAAATGGCACGCACCAGGGATTTTTGATAAGATAACAGGGGAAATCAAGAAAAAAACATTTGACACACCGCAAGCGCCAAAGTATCAGGATGTTTTTGGACATACTATTGTTGAGCTTGCCAAAGAAAACAAAAAAATTGTTGGAATAACTCCGGCAATGCCCTCTGGTTCTTCGTTGAATATCATGATGAGCGAGATACCTGAGCGTGCTTTTGACGTTGGCATTGCTGAGCAGCATGCGGTGACATTTTCAGCTGGCATGGCTACCCGGGGGGAAATTGTATTTTGTAATATCTACTCCACATTTATGCAAAGATCCTACGACCAGGTGGTCCATGATGTTTGTATCCAAGAACTGCCTGTGATATTTTGCCTTGACAGGGCAGGGCTTGTTGGGGCGGATGGACCTACGCATCATGGCGTATACGACATTGCCTACATGCGTTGTATACCAAATATGATAGTCGCATCGCCGATGAACGAGCAAGAGCTTCGTAACATGATGTATACGGCTCAATTAAGCTCTTTTCAGTCAGGTAAGCACGCTATGACTATTCGCTATCCAAGAGGAATAGGTGTGATGCCCCAATGGAAAACGACATTTGAAGAAATTGAGATTGGGCGTGGCAGAATGATACGACCAGGCAAAGACGTTGCTATATTGTCATTTGGGCCGCTGGGAAATTTTGCAAGTCAAGCATGTGATTTATTAGACCAGCAAGGAATTTCGGTTGCACTTTATGACATGCGTTTTGCAAAGCCACTTGATGAGCCGCTTTTGCACGATATTTTTGCTTCATATGATCGCATTGTTACTTTGGAGGATGGATGCCTGCAAGGTGGTTTTGGAAGCGCTGTGCTTGAATTTATGGTAGACAATGAATATTCTAGTCTTGTCAAGCGAATTGGAGTGCCAGATGCAATTATCGAACACGGGGAACCGCAGGAATTATATCATGAATGTGGAATGGATGCGTCTGGAATTGCTATTTCAATAAAGGATTTGGTGAATAGTTCTTCTCGGTCAAAAATTACTCTTGTTGACTAAACCAAGTTTTGTAGATATTATGGAGAGAGGGTATCGGATGGAGGTACCCTTTTTCTGTTTTTTACCCAAGTTAATCCTTAACAAAGGCCGAGTTGAGATTCGCAGCCGTTGTTGTCAACGGAGGTATTAGCTTTGAACGCATATAAGCCATCCTTTTGAGATGGTCTTTCTGATAGTATTTTGGCGACCCGGCTACGCGTCCCGCCTGGTTTACCAGGTGTTGGGCCAAGAGGGCGTCTGCCGGTACCATCGGCGGTCCCGGGCCAGGCGCCCCCGGCTTAGGCAGCCCCGCTTAACTTCTTTGTTGGGGGACGCGTAGCCGGGATTCGGAGAGGTGGACACGATGGGGTCAGGCACAAAAAAAGACCATCCTTTTGAGATGGTCTTTCTGATGGTATTGTGGCGACTACCTACTTTACCAGGTTTGATCCAAGTATCATCGGCGGTCCTGGGCTTAACTTCTCTGTTCGGGATGGGAAGAGGTGAACACCAGGCCAATAGTCACCAACAAGCTCTTTTGTTGATTCCGTGCTAAGGAAGAAGTGAAGTCGAATGCGACCCCAGCCCAACCAATAGTCACCAACAAGGTCTTTGAGTATTTCAATTTTGAATGATTGAATGTGTGAATGACTGAATAATATTCACTCATTCATTCATTGAGGCATTCAACATTGAATTTCATGTCATATTGGAAGTAGAAGAGTAAAAAAAGAAGGTTAAATGTGCAAGCTGTTGGGTAATTAGTACTGCTCGGCTGAATGTATTTCTACACGTATACCTGCAGCCTATCAACGTCGTAGTCTACAACGACCCTTATGTGGAAGATTCATCTTCGGGCTAGTTTCGCACTTAGATGCTTTCAGCGCTTATCTATTCCCCACATAGCTACCCGGCCATGCCCCTGGCGGGACAACCGGTTCACCAGCGGTGGGTCCACCTCGGTCCTCTCGTACTAAAGGCAGCCCCCGTCAATCTTCCTACGCCCACCACAGATAGGGACCGAACTGTCTCACGACGTTCTGAACCCAGCTCGCGTGCCACTTTAATCGGCGAACAGCCGAACCCTTGGGACCTTCTCCAGCCCCAGGATGTGACGAGCCGACATCGAGGTGCCAAACCTCCCCGTCGATGTGAGCTCTTGGGGGAGATCAGCCTGTTATCCCCGGCGTACCTTTTATCCTTTGAGCGATGGCCCTTCCATACAGAACCACCGGATCACTATACCCTGGTTTCCCACCTGCTCGACCCGTCGGTCTCACAGTCAAGCCTGCTTGTACTATTGCACTCCACACACGGTTACCAAGCGTGTTGAGCAGACCTTTGGAAGCCTCCGTTACACTTTTGGAGGCGACCACCCCAGTCAAACTACCCACCATGCACGGTCCTGCTCTTAGAGCAGTTAGATCCCAGGCCAGCGAAGGGTGGTATTTCAACGTTGGCTCCCCGATGCCTGGCGACACCGGCTCACAGCCTCCCACCTATCCTACACATCCCTGACCCGAAAACAATGCAAAGCTATAGTAAAGGTGCACGGGGTCTTTCCGTCCCGTGGCGGGTAAGCGGCATCTTCACCGCTACTACAATTTCACCGAGCTCACGGCCGAGACAGTGCCCAGATCGTTACACCATTCGTGCAGGTCGGAACTTACCCGACAAGGAATTTCGCTACCTTAGGACCGTTATAGTTACGGCCGCCGTTTACTGGGGCTTCGATTCAATGCTTCTCTTGCGATGACATCCCCTCTTAACCTTCCAGCACCGGGCAGGTGTCAGGCCCTATACGTCAACTTTCGTTTTGGCAGAGCCCTGTGTTTTTGCTAAACAGTCGCCTGGGCCATTTCTCTGCGGCCTCTCTTTGCAGAGGAGGCTCCCCTTCTCCCGAAGTTACAGGGTTAATTTGCCGAGTTCCTTAGCCGTGATTCACTCGAGCACCTTAGAATATTCTTCTCGACTACCTGTGTCGGT